>NZ_CP096016.1:4612500-4826299 GCF_023650515.1 Alkalimarinus coralli | reverse complement strand
GACAAGCGTATCGATTGACAAACACATTTCATAACCGGGAGGTGTGCGCAGTATTGCGCAGTCATCACCGATTCCCAGAGAGATAACAGGGGAGTCCGATAACGGTTCATCCGAGCCCCCCACATTACCAAAATAGCGAGTGATTAGCCCAAACTCATCATCTGGATAACTACTCATCCCCCGCTTCCAAACAAAACAAATTAGCTACTTCGTTTTCCACGAGTTTCTGCTGCCCGCAGCCGAAGTGCCAGCTTGTCCAGCACACTGTTAATATATTTGTGACCGTCTGTTCCACCAAATTTCTTGGCCAACTCTACCGCTTCATTAATCACCACACGGTATGGCACATCAACCCGGTACTGCATTTCGTAAGCCCCCATGCGGAGGAGTATCATTTCTATCGGGTCAACCTCTTGTACCGGCCGATCCAAAAACGGTTCGACCTGGCGATTTAAATCAGACAAGTTTTTAGGAATGCCACGCAGCAACTCTCTGAAGTAACTGACATCAACCTTGCTCATATCATTATCAACTGAAAACTCAGCCTCAATTTGCGAGACATCAGAACCAGAAAGCTGCCACTGATACAAAGCCTGCAACGCCAGAGAGCGCGACTTGCGCCGTTGCGCAATCCCCAATCTTGCAGAGTTCTGAGAATTATTGGCGGACTGTTCGCTCACAGGGCTTACGCTCCCATACCATTAAACAAACTAACCATCTCCAGAGCAGAAAGAGCCGCTTCGCCACCTTTATTTCCTGCTTTTGTACCAGAACGCTCTATTGCCTGCTCAATGCTATCAACCGTAAGCACCCCAAATACGATGGGTAACTCGAGGTTTAAGGATACAGCACCCAACCCTTTAACACACTCGCCAGCCACATACTCAAAATGAGGCGTTCCGCCTCGAATAACCGCACCTAAAGCAATAACAGCATCATACTTGCCTGTCTTCGCCACTTTCTGAACAGCCACAGGGATCTCAAAAGCCCCTGGCACACGGTAAATTTCGATATCTTTCTCTTCAATTCCATGGCGCTTTAGCGTATCTATCGCTCCTTCCAACAAACTCTCGACCACAAAGCTGTTAAACCGGCCCACGACAATCGCATAGCGACCGCTGCAATTTCTAAAATCACCTTCATGCGTTTTTATAGACGACATCTAAATCTCCAACATTAACAAGTGGCAACCCACTGATATTTCAAATCAAAAAACGTTCAAACACTACCCGCAAAGCAATCGCCGCGTTTGCATCGGCCACTTCAATGCCTATGGCTGATAAGGTATATATTCCACAACTTCGAGATCAAACCCGGAGATAGCAGAAAACTTCATTGGCGCACTAAGTAGCTGCATTTTGCGCACCCCCAAATCATTCAATATTTGAGAACCTGTACCGACTGTTTGATAGACACCTGAGCCCGCTTGCGCAGAACCGCGAGCCTTTTTAGGTGCAAAAAATTCTGTCACACGTGCTTCAAGATCATCATCAGAGTTAGTTCCAAGCAGAACAACAACCCCTACCCCCTCTGACGCCACCTTGTCCAACGCCCGGTGCAGCGGCCAGCTTGAAGAACCTTGCTGTCTTGCACCTAACAAGTCCCTTAATGTATCCGCCATATGAACCCGTACGGTAACCGGGGTCTCTGCATCAATATCGCCTTTTACCATAGCAAGGTGCGTATCACCTTGAATCGTATCTTTATAGGTGACTAGTTTGAACTCGCCATGCTCAGTGTCTATCTGATACTCGTCTACGCGCTCAACAGTCTTTTCATTCAAGGCACGATAATGAATAAGGTCGGCAATCGTACCTATTTTTAAATCGTGCTCTTTGGCAAACTCTTCAAGGTCAGGGCGTCGAGCCATCGTGCCATCTTCATTCATGATCTCAACAATGGCTGCTGCGGGTTCATATCCCGCCAACCTGGCAAGATCACAACCCGCCTCTGTATGCCCTGCCCGACTTAATACACCACCAGGCTGAGCCATTAGCGGGAAAATATGGCCGGGCTGAACAATATCTTCCGGCTTAGCTGTTCGGCTCACAGCAGCACGAACAGTATACGCTCTATCCGCCGCCGAAATCCCCGTAGTCACACCTTCTGCAGCCTCAATAGAAACCGTAAAGTTAGTTTGGAACTGAGCCTGATTTGAGTGCACCATCAGCGGCAACCCAAGATATTCACAACGCTCATCCGTCAACGTAAGGCAAATTAATCCTCGGGCATGTTTTGCCATGAAGTTTATATCTTCTGGCCGCACCTGCTCCGCTGCAATAATAAGATCACCTTCGTTCTCGCGATCTTCATCATCCATCAGAATAACCATTTTACCCTGACGGATATCTTCAATAATCTCTTCTATGCTATTGAGCTCCATTGAGCCACCTTTTCAAGAGTTTAACGTTTCAGGCTAAAGACTGTCTTAACCAGTAGTTACCGTATCAATGAAGTCTAATCGCTTAGCGCGTTTTTCGCCTGCATTTTTAACCTAATCTAAATATTCCTAACTATAAAATCTAAATAACCACAGCCAAACTCATCACCCAACCATGCCTACTTCATAAACCCATTACTAGCCAGAAAATCCAGGCTTATTTTTGAACCTTCCTGATTTTCGGAGGACTGTTTATCCCCCTGGAAAGATAAAAGCCGCTCTAAATACCGGGCCACCAAATCAACCTCAAGATGAACTCGACTACCTTGGCGATACTCATCAATGACCGTTTCCAAGGCCGTATGAGGCACAATATTAAGTACAAATTGGCTACCAGCCACGGCATTCACCGTAAGGCTCACACCATCAACCGTAACTGAGCCTTTTTCTGCTATATATTTTGCTAGCTCATCGGGCGCATCGATCACGATACGGACAGAGCGACCATCATCATAGCGTTCTGCAACCGTCCCGACACCGTCAACATGGCCACTGACCATATGACCGCCCAGGCGAGTAGCCAGCGTGAGCGCTTTTTCCAGATTTACCTTTGTACCGACCGCATATTCACTCATTCGGGTGTGAGCCATGGTTTCATTCGATACATCAGCCCAAAACCCTGTTGATTCAAGGTTAGTCACGGTTAAGCAAACACCATTCACTGCAATACTGTCGCCTAGCCGTACGTCAGATAAGTCGAGCTTCCCTGACTTAATAAACAACCGGCTGTCACCACCTTGAGCTCGAATAACACCAACCTGACCTGTTGCTTCAATAATACCGGTAAACATTTAACCTGCCTTCCATCCGACTCTGTTTTCTCTCAGGGACAACGCTATTATCACTCAGCAACAACGCTAAAGCTCCGGCTCTAGCCGGTAAATTAGCCGGATGTCATCCCCAATCACACGACTGTCAATATGAGTCATAGGTATATGCTGAGACATTCGATCAAGAGGCAGCCCCAACAACGGACGAGCCTTGCTTCCCATTAGTTTCGGGGCCATGTAAATCCATAACTCATCTACCAGCTGCTGAGCAACAAAAGCACCGGCCAATGTTGCTCCCGCCTCCACCAAGACCTCGTTACACCCTTGGGCAGCCAACCAACTCAACAACAGCTTAAGGTCAACACGGCCACTCTCTCCAGAAAACGACTTAAACGATATCTGGTCCGAGTTGCCCAGTTCGTCATCAATCCCCTTGTTAGAGGCCATCGCAATAACGGTTTTGCCGGAGAGTTGTAACAACTTGGCTTCAGAGGTGATATCACCTTCGGAGTCGACTACCACCCGGAGTGGCTGTCGCTTAGCAACCTCTTCGGCATTATCCAAACCAAGCTCCCCAGCCCTCACTGTCAGCGAGGGGTTGTCAGAGTTAAGTGTGCCGGACCCTGTAATGATTGCAGAACTACGTGCGCGTAAGCGCTGAACATCCTGCCTGGCAGGGCCTGCGGTAATCCACTGACTTTCACCAGACGCCATCGCGGTTCTACCGTCAACACTCATTCCCAGTTTTACACGAACGAGCGGCAATCCGGTCTGCATTCTTTTAACAAACCCGGGATTTAACGCTTCAGCCTCTGATTTAAGCAGCCCTGACTCGACATCAATTCCCGCCTCACGGAGCATATCAAAACCGCTTCCCGCTACCAGCGGATTAGGGTCTTGCATAGCGGCAACAACCCTTTTTATTTTTGCATCTATCAGTGCTTTCGCACACGGGGGAGTCTTGCCAAAGTGACTACATGGTTCCAAAGTTACGTAAGCCGTCGCTCCTTCGGCATCGCCACCTGCATCATTGAGCGCGTTAACTTCTGCATGCGCCTCCCCTGCCTTCTCATGCCATCCCCGCCCAACGATTTTGCCATCTTTAACGATAACACAACCAACACGCGGGTTAGGTTCGGTGGTATAGAGCCCCTTGTTAGCAAGCTGAATCGCTTCAGCCATATATATTCGATCTTGAGTATTCATCAATCCCTCATGGCCAGGTCAGGCATCCTGACCCTTATTTGAAAGACGGTCGATCTCTTCCTTGAATTCATTCAGGTCTTGAAAACTTCTGTAGACAGAGGCAAAACGCACGTAAGCCACTTCATCCAGCTTGCGCAGCTCTGTCATAACCTCTTCACCCACGACCATTGACTTCAGCTCTCTCTCACCCGTAGCACGCAGACGATGTTTAATTCGGTTTATCGACTGCTCAATTTCTTCAGTGCTAACCGGCCGTTTCTCAAGCGCTTTAATAAAACCTGCTCTAAGCTTTTCTTCATCAAAAGGCTGTCGCGAGCCATCGTGCTTAACCAAACGGGGCATAACCAGTTCGGCAGATTCATAGGTGGTAAAGCGCTCATGACATGAGAGGCATTCACGGCGACGTCTAACCTGATCACCTCCAGCTACCAATCGAGAATCGATAACCTTAGTATCTTCTGCACTACAAAATGGGCAATGCATTACAGTTTCCTATGAAGTGGGTTAATGTCAGAAATATCTTATTTAATTCGAGAAGTAGGTGGGTAGATGCCCCACCTATATTTCGGCCTAAGTAAACTTATTGATCTGTAGTTTGTTATATCACCCTACAGATCAATAATATTAGCCCGCGTATACGGGGTACTTAGCGCAAAGTGCGGTCACTTTTTCTTTGGTGCTAGCAATAACCTCTTCGTTATTGATGTCATCCAGAATGTCACAAATCCATCCCGCCAGATCGCTAACCTCAGCTTCCTTAAAACCTCTGCGCGTTACAGCAGGAGTCCCTATACGAAGACCGCTGGTTACAAAAGGTGATCGTGGGTCATTTGGAACCGCGTTTTTGTTAACAGTGATATTGGCACGGCCCAATGCGGCATCGGCATCTTTACCAGTGATATCCTTGCTGATCAGGTCAACCAGGAACAAGTGATCGTCGGTACCGTTAGATACGATATCAATACCACGATCCATAAACACTGAAACCATGGCCTTGGCATTGTTGGCAACTTGCTGTTGGTAAGCCTTAAACTCATCTGACATCGCTTCTTTGAAGCAAACGGCTTTAGCTGCAATCACATGCATTAGCGGGCCGCCCTGGCTTTCAGGGAACACGGCAAAGTTCAGCTTTTTCTCCAGCGCTTCATCAGCTTTGGCTAAAATCAGACCTCCACGTGGCCCACCCAGTGTTTTGTGCGTGGTGGTTGTGGTGACATCAGCAATATTAACAGGGCTTGGGTATACGCCTGCAGCTATCAGGCCGGCAACGTGGGCCATATCAACAAACAGGTAAGCACCCACTTCATCTGCAATATCTCTAAAACGCTGCCAATCAACTACGCGAGAATAAGCAGAGAACCCGGCGACGATCATTTTGGGTTTATGCTCACGAGCGAGTTCAGCTACCTGGTCATAATCAATTTCACCGGTTTCTGCATTTAAACCATACTGAACTGCGTTATAAATACGCCCAGAAAAACTGACTGAGGCACCATGGGTTAAATGTCCACCATGCGCAAGACTCATTCCGAGAATAGTATCGCCTGGTTCGCAAAGCGCCATATACACGGCTGCATTGGCTTGAGATCCTGAGTGGGGCTGAACATTCGCATAGTCTGCACCAAACAACTCTTTTGCACGATCAATCGCCAGTTGCTCAATAACATCTACATGCTCACAACCGCCATAATAGCGCTTACCCGGGTAGCCTTCTGCGTATTTGTTGGTTAAAACAGAACCCTGCGCTTCCATGACTCGAGGGCTGGTGTAGTTTTCTGACGCTATCAGTTCAATATGTTCTTCCTGACGTTTTGCTTCTGCTTCTATCGCAGCAAACACTTCATCATCAAACCCAGCAATAGTCATATCTCGAGTAAACATCTGTTGCCTCTACCCTTATTCTCAGTGGATAGGCCCGCCAGAAAAGCGAGCCCCATTAAAAAGGCGATATTTTAAACTAATCTTGGCCATACATCACTACACTGCATCGATTTATTGCCATTCATTCAATTATCAGCTAGTTTTTGCACCTGTTCCTTTGCTTATGCACTAATGCTTACTAACTAAGGAGCATCTCTTGATACTCCTAAAATACCCATAAAGCCCTCAACTCGAACTGTGCTGGTCTAAACGTAAGCGCTCAATTCTCACGGAACCAAAACGAATAACTCCGACCAAAGCAACCGAGTCAGTTAATGGCTTCTCAAGCCTACTACATTTGCTTTTCCGATTTAATGTCGTATCAAAAGGAAGTTTTATTTACAATCAATACATATGATATATCATATATACGAAATATCGCATATCTTAGGGTTTTGATAATGGCTAAACAGAAAGTCTTATTCCTCTGTACGGGCAACTCCGCTCGCTCTCAAATAGCTGAGGTACTCTTGCGCCAAGCTGCTGGCGATACCTTCGACGTGTATAGCGCTGGCACAAAACCCCAGACGGTACACCCTGAAACTATCAAGATACTGGAAAAGTTTGGTGTGACGGCTTCGGATTTGCGTTCAAAAGACATCTCCGAGTTTGACGGTTGGGATTTTGACTACGTCATTTCCCTCTGTGACAAAGCGCGCCAGGAGTGCCGCATCGTGCCAAGCTCAGGAAAAAGACTTGAGTGGAGCTTTGAAGATCCACAGTTTCGCGCAGGCCCAAACCCGTTTGGCGCTACGTTAAATGAGATCAGTAATCGAATTTCGATGTTTGTGCTCATAGAGACAAAAACAACACCAGTGCCGCTTGGGTTAGACCCCATCCTGTTTTTCAAAAGCCTAACCGATGAAGTGCGACTTCGTTGCCTCATGCTTATTCAATATGAAGGGGAGCTATGTGTTTGTGAAATGATGGCGGCTCTGGATGAAATCCAACCTAAGGTGTCGCGCCACCTGGCATTACTGAAGAAAAACGGTTTGTTAGTTGATAGAAGACAAGGTCAGTGGATGTACTATCGAGTGAATCCTGAATTACCCAGTTGGGCAAAGACCGTTGTATCTGAAGCCACAGAAAACAACGTGGCATTTATTGAGGGCTGTTTGCGCCGGTTAGAGTCGATGGGAGAAAGGCCTGAAAGACAACGCGAACGCTGTAAAGTTTCTGACTAAAGAGAGGTAGTGACTGATGGGTATTTTCGAACGTTACTTATCTTTATGGGTTGGGCTTTGCATCATTGCGGGCGTCACGCTTGGAAACGTTATTCCAGAACAATTTGCACTGATTGCCTCTTTGGAATGGGCGCATGTAAACCTGGTTGTCGCGGCGGTTCGGGGCATACAGGGCTGATGGCTGCGATTTTACTGCTGGAAGGTGGCGCAAACTGGACTGAAGCCAAATCACTCATCCAATCGGTCAGACCCAAGGCGCTGACGCATCCAGCACATATCAGTTATTTAAAAAAACATTATTCGATTTGAGGGTGTTATGACGATTAAAGTAGGTATTAACGGTTTTGGCCGCATGGGCCGTTTAACGATGAGAGCGGCATTTGATTGGGGCAACGTTGAAATTATTCAAATTAACGATCCAGCTGGTAATGCGGCGACCTTAGCGCATTTGCTCACCTTCGATTCCGTCCACGGCAAATGGCATCATGAGGTGACACATGAAGGCGAAACGATGCTGGTTGCGGGTAAGCGTATCCCATGTACTCAAAACAAAGCCATCAGCGAAACAGACTGGTCTGCTTGCGACATTGTGATTGAAGCAAGCGGCAAAATGAAAACCAAGGCGGTGTTGCAAGCGTATCTCGATCAAGGCGTTAAACGTGTTGTGGTCACTGCCCCGGTGAAAGAAGACGGTGTGCTGAATGTCGTCATGGGAGTCAATCATGGCCTGTACGATAAGTCACAGCACCCCATTGTCACCGCAGCGTCTTGTACGACAAATTGCCTGGCACCTGTCGTTAAAGTTATTCATGAAAAACTAGGCATTGTGCATGGTTCGATGACCACCATTCACGACATAACCAACACCCAAACCATCTTGGATGCGCCCCACAAAGATTTACGGCGTGCGCGTGCCTGCGGCATGAGTTTGATTCCAACAACAACCGGTTCGGCAACGGCGATTACCCATATATTCCCCGAATTGAAAGGCAAGCTGAACGGCCACGCGGTGCGTATTCCTCTTGCAAATGCCTCACTCACGGATTGTGTATTTGAAGTTAGCCGCCCGACCACGGCAGAAGACGTTAACTCACTGTTAAAAGAGGCCGCTGAAAATGAATTGAAGGATATCTTGGGCTATGAAGAACGTCCGCTGGTGTCGATTGATTATAAAACAGATCCTCGTTCAAGCATCATTGATGCCTTATCGACGATGGTAGTCAATGGCACTCAAGTGAAGATATATGCCTGGTATGACAACGAATGGGGTTACGCAAACCGAACTGCAGAACTGATGCGTTTGGTGGGTGAGTCAGATAAGGAGTAAACCGATGATGAGTTGGCTTGCACAGCTTTCTCCCGAAATTCGCCAATATATGGTAGTGACGGGTAATTATTGGGCTTTTACTCTGACTGATGGTGCTTTGCGTATGTTGGTCGTTTTGCACTTTCATGGCTTAGGATACAGCCCTTTAGAAATTGCCATGCTGTTCCTTTTCTATGAGGTTTTCGGCGTAGTCACTAACCTTATTGGCGGTTGGTTAGGTGCACGGTTAGGCCTAAACAAAACCATGAACATTGGTTTGTTTTTGCAAGTCATTGCGTTAGTCATGCTGTTGGTTCCTGCTGCATGGCTGACGATACCCTGGGTGATGGGGGCGCAAGCCGTTTCAGGTATTGCAAAAGACCTAAATAAGATGAGCGCTAAGAGTTCTATTAAATTATTGGTTCCTGCAAATGCTGAAGGCCAACTCTATAAATGGGTTGCTATACTTACAGGCTCAAAGAATGCACTAAAAGGGGCTGGATTTTTCCTTGGCGGTGCTCTCTTAAGCCTATTTGGCTTTGAAGGCGCAATTATAGGTATGGCTTCGGCCTTGTCTTTAGTTTGGATATTCAGCCTAATCAGCTTAAAAAAGGATATGGGCAAAGCCAAGAACAAACCCAAGTTCACTGAGATTTTCTCCAAAAGCAAAGCCATCAATTATTTATCTGCTGCGCGAATGTTCTTGTTTGGCTCAAGAGATGTATGGTTTGTTGTCGCGCTGCCTGTATATCTGGCGAGCACCTTTGGTTGGGATCATTGGTACGTGGGAGGATTTCTTGCAGCTTGGGTCATTGGTTATGGTTTTGTGCAAGGTATTGCGCCCAAAATTACAGGCACAAAAAATGATCAATCACCCGATGGCCGCAATGCTCTGGGTTGGGCGATGATACTCGGTATCACGCCAGTGTTGATTGCTCTGGCACTAAGCTTTAAGTGGTATCCTCAGGAAGCGTTGCTTGGTGGGCTGCTTATATTTGGCGCTTTATTCGCAATCAACTCATCGCTGCACAGCTACCTGATCGTCAGTTATGCTGGCGAGGATGGTGTCTCGCTGGATGTGGGTTTCTATTACATGGCCAATGCCATGGGGCGATTGATCGGTACGGTGTTATCTGGCTGGTTATTCCAAGAATACGGTTTAGCCATATGCCTATGGGTTTCTGCTGGTTTTATCTTTTTGACCGCGCTGATTTCAATCGGCTTACCTAAACATGAAAATCCTATGGCAGAGAACAAAGCGTGAGTTTTTTCTGGTTTTTTGCGGCTGCTGTATTTGAAATCGCAGGCTGCTACACTTTCTGGATGTGGTACAAGCTCGATAAGAGCATACTCTGGCTGATTCCGGGTCTGGTGTCTCTTGCTCTGTTTGCCTGGGCTCTGACATTCGTGGAATCTTCATTCGCGGGTAGAGCTTATGCGGCCTATGGTGGTGTATACATCATCATGTCGCTCGTTTGGGCGGCTGTTGTCGAAAAGAACCTTCCTAGCACGTGGGATGGTGTGGGGGCTAGCCTTTGTATAGTTGGTGCGTTAGTGATCTTTTTAAATGCGCATCAAGCTGGATAAATACAGTACAGTTTGGTAACTCATAATCTGCTCCCAAAACTTAACTTTTTTAACTATAGTAACGACCAAACTTACAATCAAATACAACTTAACTTTTTAAAAGTTACATTTCGTGCGCTAAAAAACCTTATGAAGCCACGTAAATACGGACTAAAAGGCAAAATATAATATGTCAAAAGGTGACAAAACAGGTAAAACCGGTTCTTACGTATATACCATGAACCGAGTGGGGAAAGTCGTCCCCCCTAAAAGAGAAATTCTTAAAGATATCTCACTCTCATTTTTTCCTGGCGCCAAGATTGGTGTGCTCGGTCTCAACGGGGCAGGTAAATCAACCCTGCTGCGCATCATGGCAGGTGTAGATACCGACTTTCATGGTGAAGCCCGCCCCCAGCCTGGCATTAACGTGGGCTATCTGCCACAAGAACCTGAACTCGATGAAAGCAAAGATGTCAGGGGTAACATTGAAGACGGAGTCAAAGAGATCAAAGATGCGCTTGTTCGAATAGAAGAAGTATACGCAGCCTACGCAGACCCGGATGCCGATTTCGATGCACTGGCAACAGAGCAAGCTAAGCTGGAAGCCATTATCCAGACATCAGATGGGCATAACCTAGAGCGTACCCTTGAAGTCGCAGCAGACGCACTAAGACTTCCGCCATGGGAGGCAGATGTCAGCAAACTTTCCGGTGGTGAAAAACGCCGTGTCGCGTTATGTAAACTATTACTGTCAAAACCTGACATGCTGCTGCTTGACGAACCAACCAACCATCTGGATGCAGAAAGTGTCGCATGGCTTGAGCGCTTCCTTCACGACTACCCAGGCACGGTTGTTGCGATAACCCACGACCGATACTTTCTTGATAATGTCGCTGGCTGGATTCTTGAGCTAGACAGAGGTTACGGAATTCCATATGAAGGGAATTACTCTCAATGGCTAGAGGCAAAAGATCAGCGCCTTGAGCAGCAAAGTAAACAGGAAGCCGCTCATCAGAAAGCGATAAAGGCTGAATTGGAGTGGGTTCGAAGTGGCACAAAAGGCCGCCATACAAAGAGCAAAGCACGACTTCAACGCTTTGAAGATCTAAACTCTCAAGAGTTTCAAAAGCGTAATGAAACAATGGAAATATATATTCCCCCCGGTCCCCGCTTGGGAGACTTGGTTATCGAAGCCTCTGATATCGAAAAAAGCTTTGGCGACAAACTTCTATTTAAAGACTTAAGCTTTAAAGTGCCGCCCGGCAGTATTGTGGGTGTTATCGGTGGAAATGGAGCCGGGAAATCGACACTGTTTAAAATGGTTGCCGGAGTTGAAAAGCCGGATGGTGGTGATATAAAAATAGGTGAGACGGTCAATGTGGCATATGTCGACCAGACAAGAAATCTCGACAGTGATAATACTGTTTGGGAGGAGCTGAGTGACGGACAAGACATCTTACACATTGGCAATTACCAGACTCAATCAAGAGCCTATGTGAGCCGTTTCAATTTCAGGGGAACCGATCAGCAGAAGCGGGTTGGAGACCTGTCAGGAGGCGAACGGAACCGACTGCATTTAGCTAAATTATTAAAGCAAGGTGCCAATCTTTTACTACTGGATGAGCCCACCAACGACCTTGATGTTGAAACACTTCGGGCACTGGAGGAAGCTATCCTCGCATTCCCAGGCTGCGCAATTGTCATATCGCACGATAGATGGTTCCTTGATCGTATTGCCACCCATATCCTGGCTTTTGAAGGCGATAGTGAAGTTGTATGGCACGAAGGGAACTTCTCGGACTACGATGAAGACCTTAAAAAACGCAAAGGAGAATCAGCAAAAACACCACAACGGATGAAGTATAAGAAGCTTGCTTGATCCAAATACCTTAGCGGGTCGCTCAGGCCCGCTCATTTCCTTCAGACATTAGCCTTTCATACAAAAAACGCTATAGTTAGCATATATAGCCGGAATGCCAGACTCATAATATAAAAACGCTCATTAGGAGGGGATGTGGATAGCCAACACGCCACCGAGGACAAACGTCACTTCAGCCGAATTCTATTTGATGCGACCTGCACGTTACATCAAGGCGATACAGAATGGCCCACCGAACTACTCGACATATCACTGCAAGGGATGCTGGTAAAGCGCCCAGAATCGTTTGAGGCCAATCTGCTCAGTCCTTTTGAAGCTGTTATTAGGCTGTCAGAGGCAGGTGATTCGATTATCATGTCGCTCAAACTGGCACATCAAGAGTCAACACACTTAGGCTTTGCCTGTGAGTACATCGACATTGACAGCATTACACATCTCAAAAGGCTGGTTGAGCTTAATCTGGGCAATCCAGAACTTTTGAACAGAGAGCTGGAGGCATTAACGCTATATCACCACGCCCCCTCAAAATAACAGACCTAGCCGATAATATTTAATGCCTCAGATAGTTTTTTTACCGCAATCACTTCCATCCCGTCGATCGGTTTTTTTGGCGCATTTGCTTTAGGAACGATGGCCCTCTTGAAACCATGCTTGGCCGCTTCCAAGACCCGCTCCTGACCACTCGGCACGGGCCTTATTTCTCCAGACAACCCCACTTCGCCAATGATAACCATATCCTGTGGAAGAGATATACTTCTAAAGCTTGATACCACAGCCAGCAATGCAGCCAAGTCAGCACTGGTTTCGGACACCCTAACGCCCCCAACGACATTGACAAATACATCCTGATCACCGCAATGCAACCCGCCATGACGATGTAATACTGCCAATAACATTGCCAGCCGGTTCTGATCCAGCCCTATAGCGACTCGCTTTGGGTAATTCATTTGGCTTTCATCAACCAACGCCTGCAGTTCAATCAGCAATGGCCGGGTGCCCTCCCAAATTACCGTTACACCGCTACCCGGCATCTGCTCATCAGACCGATTGAGAAAGATTGCACTAGGGTTGGTCACCTCCCTAAGCCCATTCTCAAGCATCGCAAAAATCCCCAACTCATTCACAGCACCAAATCGGTTTTTAATGCCACGCAATGTTCGAAACCGGCTATCATCGGAGCCATCGAGCATAATCGAGCAGTCAATCATATGCTCCAGAACCTTTGGCCCAGCAATCGAACCTTCTTTTGTCACATGCCCCACCAGAAACAATACTGTTCCGGTCTGCTTGGCATAACGGGTCAACATCGCCGCACTTTCGCGCACCTGAGAAACGCTGCCGGGGGCTGACTCGATCCCTTCCATATGCACGACCTGAATACTATCAACCACCAGCACTTTTGGCTTCATCTTTTCTGCAGCAGCAATAATGGCATCAACATTGGTCTCTGACAGCATCTGCAAGTCATTGGTCTTTATTCCCAGCCGCGTGGCACGCATGGCGACCTGCTGTAAAGATTCTTCACCCGTGATATACAGCGCAGGCATACTGCCGGCTAGAAAACACATCGTCTGCAACAGTAGCGTGCTCTTCCCTGCGCCCGGCGAGCCTCCAATTAAAATAGCGGAGCCCGGCACCAGCCCCCCTCCTAACACCCGGTCAAACTCTCCAATTCCTGAGGTAAAACGAGACTGCTCTTCGAGGTTTATGTGGTCGAGGGATTGCACTTCAGAGAGCTTACCGGCATACCCTTCAAAGCGTGCCCCTCTCGTCGTGCTAGCCTTACCCACTTTAAATTCACTTATCGTGTTCCACTCGTGGCACTCTGAACATTGTCCTTGCCACTTGCCATATTCAGCACCACAGTCAGTACATACATAGGCGGTCTTTGCTTTTGCCATCACTATCCCACATATCTATCGAGTAACATCAAGCAGAATTAAAACAACCCGCACCAGAATGGGTCGATTGTTCAGGTTATTTTCTGCTACTCTTTAGCCCATTCAAAAAATAAAATAATGATAACGACAAAGCGATCTCACAGATAGCCTCCATCTAACGAATACAATCAGAAAATAGTAATAATGACTCAGGAGATAGAAAAGTCATGAAATTGGAAACCATCGCAATCCACGCCGGTTACGAACCTGACCCAACCACTAAAGCCGTTGCTGTGCCACTCTACCAAACCGCATCTTTTGCCTTTGACAGCACACAACACGGTGCCGACCTGTTTGACTTGAAAGTTCCTGGAAACATATACAGCCGCATCATGAACCCAACCAATGATGTGCTCGAGCAGCGCCTGACCCAAATGGAAGGGGGAATAGGCGCTCTAGCGATGGCCTCCGGCATGGCAGCGATTACCGCCTCTATTCAAGCGATCTGTGAAGCAGGTGAAAACATTGTTAGCGTTAGCCAGTTATACGGTGGCACCTACAACCTGTTTGCTCACACATTTCCCAGACAGGGTATTGAAGTGCGTTTTGCAGATGGCAACAACGTAGCCTCTTTTGCTGAGTTAATCGACGCTAAAACAAAAGCTATTTTCTGCGAGTCAATCGGTAACCCGGCTGGCAACATCGTAGACCTGAAAGCGCTCGCAGATATTGCTCACAAACACGGCGTACCGTTGATTGTTGACAATACCGTAGCAACCCCGTGCCTCTGCCGCCCTTTTGAGCACGGTGCTGATATTGTTGTCCACTCCCTTACCAAGTACATTGGTGGTCACGGAACAACCATTGGCGGGATTATTATTGACTCTGGCAAGTTCCCATGGGCAGATCATAAAGAACGCTTTGCCGTAATGAACGAGCCCGACCCGTCATACCACGGTGTGGTATATGCAGAAGCACTTGGTCCTGCTGCTTACATAGGCCGCTGTAGAGTCGTTCCCCTCAGAAATATGGGTGCCGCCTTGTCACCATACAATGCCATGATGATCATGCAAGGGCTGGAGACATTATCCTTGCGTATGGAGAGGCACTGCTCAAACGCACAGAAGGTCGCGGAATTTTTGCAGCAAAGAGCAGAAGTTGAATGGGTAAACTATGCAGGTTTGGAAAGCAGTGACTTCCACTCTCTTGCTAAAGACTACATGAACGGAACACCCTCCGGCATTTTATCTTTTGGTATTAAAGGTGGAGTTGAAGCTGGCGCCAAGTTCATAGATGCGCTGCAACTTATCGTTAGACTGGTTAATATCGGCGATGCCAAATCGCTCGCTTGCCACCCTGCATCAACCACCCATAGACAGTTGAGCCCTGAGGAACTGGCCAGCGCCTGTGTCTCTAGCGATATGGTTAGGTTATCAATCGGTATTGAGAACGTAGATGATATTTTAGAGGATATCACTCAAGCCCTTGAGAGCTCTCAGAAATAGCGTTCATATCGAGTAGGGGGAGGCGTTACAGCCCCCTCCCTCTCACAGAACCGTACGTACGGATCTCGTATACGGCTCATGTAATCTACTATTCCTTAACAATAAGGAACAAGAACCCCTGTCCTTACTTCATTTATCTGATATAAGCCGATTTCTTTGAACCAGTTATTAGGCATCGCATAACTTGCCAATGGACTCGCTGCATTTCTCCATGAGTTCATCTTGATGCTCTTAAACGGAGGTTTGTAGCCCAATTGCTTTAGTCGTCGATGCAGTTTGCCCGGCTTCTTCCACAGTTTCAGCTGTACACTTCTCAACCTTCGTCTTATCCAACCTGATAATTGATTTAAGATATATCCTATATTCGCTATTTTAAAATAATTTGCAAACCCTCTTAGCACTGGATTCAGTTCTTTTAGCACCTCGGCTAAGTTCTTTCCTCCATTGCGCTTGGTAATTTGCTTCACCTTTACTTTCAGTGTCTTGAGTTTCTTTTCTTGGATTCGTGTATAGTTTGTTCCTATCACCACTCCCAAGAATTTAATCCCATCATCGCTATGCGCAATGTGAGTTTTCCGCTCATTCACTTTTAGCTTAAGTGTCTCTTCTAAAATATGACTCGCTACCTTTAGTGCATTCTTTGCTGCCGCTTCTGAGCTACAGAGTATCAAGATATCATCGGCGTATCGCACTATTCGGTGCTGACGTCGTTTCATTTCCTGATCAAAGGCATCTAAGTAGATATTGGCTAGCAATGGACTGATCACCCCGCCTTGCGGACTTCCCTTGTCGTTGCTTTGCCAACTTGAGCCTATCATCACTCCACTTTTTAGAAACATGTCTATCAAGTTCAGAATACTGCCATCTGTGATTCGTTTTCGCACTGACTGAATGATTAGATCATGGTCGAGCATGTCGAAGCACTTCGACAGATCCATATCCACTACGTGTTGACGATGATACTTTCGTATAAACAACGTCGCTTTGCTAATGGCTTGATGACAGCTTCGCCCCTCTCTATACCCATAGCTGGATGGGTGAAAGTCTGGGTCGAAGATGGGGGTGATGATATTCGATAAACATTGTTGTACGACACGGTCTCGAACCGTGGGAACACCCAGTAGCCGCTTACTTCCATCGTCCTTGTCGATTTCAACACGTTTTACTGGTTGCGGTTGATACCGCCTCTCTTGTAGTTCGAGTAATAGTTGTTTGAGATTACTTTCCAAGTTTTGTGCAAAGTCCTGCACGCTCTGCCCGTCTATTCCGGCAGCACCTTTATTCTTCTTCACTCGCTTGAATGCGTCATAGAGTGCCTGCAGTGATAGCAGACGACCATAAAGACTGTAGTAAACTCTCACGTTTATTTTCTCATACCACTAGCCGTTAACTGCCTAGATTGTGTTGGGTTTGTTTCATCATCGCGTTAAGTCTTCTAGCTTGGTTTGACCCAATTTTGTGCAATATGCTTAACCACCTTGTTGCCTCTAATGAAGAGAAATGATTACTCCCCATGACCAGCTCAACAACAATCGCGCCGATTTCACTCTTTACCATTGAAGGATGCCCAGCATGTTAATGCCGCTTGTAGTCACACGACCTATTACGTTTCTCTTTTAGTGGTTTATAGACCACTTCCCCCCTTCGCAACTAGCCTGACCTTTTGAATCTTGCTAGCCCCAACAATCATTGCGCTGTTGGTCGGCTTGGTTTTATCCTCCACACCATTACTGGCTTTCATCGGCCTAGCCTTCAAAACTACTACGGGTTCATCTGCCACCTCACACTCATACCATTCTTGAGTCACCCCTTGAATAATACGTCCAGTCATTTCCTTTGACATGGATACAGTGCCAGGCTTCCCCAGTTACTGCACTGACTCCCTGTTAGAGATCCCACCCTCAAGCACGTTGTTGGTCTGACTAAGTATTGGGCTTCGCGCTATTTTGGACGCTTACCCACCAACACCGCCGAAACAGGTTACGGTTAGTTGTGTACCTCTAACTTCCTATGGCTTCCTTCAGACCCCACCGTTGGCCAGTGGCGCCCTTGCCATTCAGATTATCTTCCCCTTAGTCAGGGTGATTCCACTTTCTTTCAAGTGGACGGGTTTGCCAGCTTCGCTGGGCAAACAAAAAAGGCGGCTTTATCCGGCCGCCTTTTCTACAAAATATACCTGCTACCAAATATACTCTTGGTTACAGCGACGTTTATGACTGGTGATACTTGGGGCTCAATTCATGCACAGCCTCAACAAATGCTCTCGCATGCTCAGGATCAACAAATTGATGGATGCCATGGCCGAGATTAAACACATGACCGCTACCCGCACCGTAAGCGCTTAATATACTCTCTACCTCATTACGGATGGTTGCAGGCGACGCGTAAAGCACACTTGGGTCCATGTTTCCTTGCAAAGCGACCTTATCACCCACCAAACCTCTGGCGATGCCAATATCAGTGGTCCAGTCAAGACCCAATGCATCCGCACCTGCGTCGGCCATCTGAGGAAGCCATTGACCGCCCCCTTTGGTAAACATGATAACAGGAACTTTTCGACCATCATGCTGACGAATCAAGCCATCTATTATTTTCTTCATGTACTGCAAAGAGAATGTCTGGTAAGCCGCATGGCTTAGGTTTCCACCCCATGTATCAAATATTTGAACAGCTTGCGCGCCCGCTTTAATCTGCTCATTCAAATAGTCAATCACTGACAGCGCCAGCTTATCAAGCAGCTTATGCATCACCTCAGGCTTGTCATACATCATCGCTTTAACATGTCTGAAATCCTTTGATGAGCCCCCTTCAACCATGTAAGTTGCAAGCGTCCACGGACTTCCGGAAAAGCCAATCAGCGGCACTCGGCCATTCAGCTCACGGCGAATAGTCTTCACCGCATTTAAAACATAATCCAGGTCAGAGGTTGTTTTAACCACCGGCAAGGCATCAACATCTGCCTCTGTACGAACAATTTTCTTAAAACGAGGGCCTTCGCCTGTTTCAAAGTACAACCCTAACCCCATGGCATCGGGAATAGTTAATATATCTGAGAACAAAATAGCCGCATCCAGAGGGAAACGCTCCAGAGGCTGGATCGTCACTTCACAGGCGAACTCCTCATTCTTGCATAAACTTAAAAAATCACCCGCTTTGCTACGAAGCTCCCTATATTCAGGCAGGTATCGACCCGCTTGGCGCATCATCCACACCGGAGTGGTATCTACCGGCTCTCTCAATAATGCACGGAGGAAACGGTCATTTTTTAGCTCACCCATGTAATGTCTCTCTTTTTACGTTCTCGAAGGCTGAATGATACCGCCTAAAAAAAATATTCGATTGCCAAATATCAATAATTCGCCAGATTTTTGCTTGTTACTCTATCCTGGATAGAAAAAAGGCACGGTCTTAACCGTGCCTTATGGTATAGAGCTATGAGGTCTAGCGCCTAAACCTTGAGGTAGTCCAAAATTCCTTCTGCCGCACTGCGGCCTTCTGCAATCGCGGTAACTACCAAGTCAGAGCCTCGAACCATATCCCCACCCGCAAATATTTTTGGGTTTGAAGTCTGGAACGCAAACTCTCCATTTTCAGGGGCAAGAACACGGCCGCCGTCATCAATACTTACCTTCTGAGCTTCGAACCAGGGTGCTGGGCTTGGCCTAAAACCAAATGCGATAAGTACCGCATCTGCCGGCAACACTTCCTCGCTACCTTCAACCACTTCAGGTCGGCGGCGGCCATTTTCATCTGGCTCCCCCATCTGAGTGCGCACTACCTTAACACCTTCAACCTTATCTTCACCCACAATCGCTACAGGCTGTCGATTAAATAAGAACTGAACACCTTCCTCTTTCGCATTAACTACCTCTTTGCGAGAGCCAGGCATATTCTCTTCGTCACGACGGTATGCACATGTAACGGTGTCGGCTTGTTGCCTAATCGCCGTTCGGTTACAGTCCATGGCGGTATCCCCACCACCCAGAACAACAACCTTTTTGTCCTTCATATCAACAAATTCTGCTGGATCTTTCTCAAACCCAAGACAGCGATTAACGTTGGAGATCAGGTAAGGTAGAGCGTCATACACGCCTTCCAGTTCCTCACCAGGGAAACCACCCTTCATATAGTTGTATGTGCCCATTCCCATAAAGACGGCATCATACTCCTCTAACAACTGATCAATGGAAACATCCGTTCCAATATCCGTATTGAGCTTGAATTCTACTCCCATCGTCTCGAATATTTCACGACGACGAGTCATTACATCTTTTTCAAGCTTGAATTCTGGTATACCAAACGTTAGAAGGCCACCAATCTCAGGATTTTTGTCGTAAACAACAGGCTTAACCCCATTACGAACCAAAATATCTGCACACCCCAGTCCTGCAGGGCCCGCGCCAATAACAGCAACTTTCTTATCAGTCCATGTCACGTTAGACATGTCTGGCCGCCAGCCCATCGCAAATGCGGTATCGGTAATATATTTCTCAGCCGACCCGATGGTCACAGCACCAAAACCGTCATTGAGCGTACAAGCACCTTCACAGAGACGATCCTGTGGGCAAACTCGACCACACACTTCTGGAAGCGAGTTGGTCTGATGGCATAACTCAGCTGCCTCAAGAACATTTCCTTCAGAAACCAACTTCAACCAGTTAGGAATGTAATTGTGTACAGGGCACTTCCACTCACAGTAAGGGTTGCCACACTCCAAACAGCGATGAGACTGACTCTCCACCTCTGTTTTTTCAAACGGCTTGTATATCTCGCCAAATTCGTTCTTGCGAACACCTGCAGGAACCTTTTCTGGATCCTGGCGACCAACATCCACAAACTGGAAGTCGTTATTCAATCGATCTGTCATCGCTTAAAAGCCTCTCTAACTCTCACACATTACCTATTCATCCCGTCTTCGGCCGCAACTCTGAGCCCTGTTAGCTCGTTAGTTCTGGCGGCGAAGTTCCAAGCCTTATTCAGGCTGGGCTCTGGTGCTATTAAGCAAGTTTTTCAGGCTCGCGGCCTTTGGCTTAACCAGCCAAAAGCGAACGATATAATCGTCAAAGTTATCAATTATATGCTGAGCCCATTCACTACCAGTTTCAGTAACATGTTCTTCAATTACACCACGCAAGTGATTGCGATAGGGTTCCATCTGCTCGCTTGAAATACGATGAATCTCTACGAGTTCGTGATTGTATTGATCAACAAAGTTGTTTTTCTGATCAAGGACATAAGCGAAACCACCTGTCATCCCTGCTCCGAAGTTATACCCTGTTTCGCCTAACACAGTGACAAGTCCGCCTGTCATATATTCACAACAGTGGTCTCCAACACCTTCAATGACTGCATGAGCACCGGAGTTTCTTACTCCAAAACGCTCTCCTGAGGTGCCCGCAGCAAATAGCTTGCCTCCAGTTGCCCCGTATAGGCAGGTGTTGCCCACAATAGCGGTATCCTGGGTTTTAAACGTACTGCATTGCGGAGGCCTAATCACCAGCTTACCGCCGGTCATACCCTTACCAACATAGTCGTTCGCATCGCCTTCCAGGTACATGTTCAAACCACCAGCATTCCACACCCCAAAGCTCTGGCCTGCAGTACCTGCCAGATTTAGCTTGATCGGCGCTGAGCTCATGCCCTGATTGCCATGAAGCTTGGCAATTTCACCTGAAAGTCTCGCACCAATAGAGCGGTCACAGTTGGTAACGGTGTAGGCAAACTCGCCTCCCGATTTATTCTTTATAGCCTCACTGGCATCTGCAATCATCTTCTCTGCGAGAAGCCCTTTATCAAACGGCTCATTCCGCTCAACCTGACACAACTGAGGTTTGTCAGCAGGGACATGGTCGTTAAACAGCATTGGCATAAGATCCAGCTTTTTCTGCTTGCTGGTATTCCCTGGCAGAACTTCCAGCAATTCAGTCCGCCCAATCAACTCTTCGAGCGTACGAACTCCCAGCTTGGCCATCCACTCTCGTGTTTCTTCAGCAACAAATTTGAAGAAATGCATGACCATTTCAACCGTGCCGATAAAGTGCTGATCCCTTAGCTGCTCATTTTGCGTCGCGACACCTGTAGCACAGTTGTTCAAGTGACAAATACGCAGATATTTACAACCTAAGGCAACCATTGGCATGGTTCCAAAACCAAAGCTCTCAGCCCCTAAAATCGCGGCCTTAATAACGTCTAAACCTGTTTTAAGTCCACCGTCAGTCTGTAAGCGTACCTTATCACGAAGGTCGTTTCCTCTGAGTGCCTGCTGAGCCTCGCTCAAGCCAAGCTCCCATGGTGACCCGGCATAGCGCACAGAGGTCAGAGGACTAGCCGCAGTACCGCCATCATAGCCAGAGATAGTAATCAAATCGGCGTACGCTTTCGCCACACCTGCTGCAATGGTTCCTACACCAGGCTCTGATACCAGCTTGACCGACACTAACGCAGAAGGGTTAACTTGCTTCAAATCGAAAATAAGCTGAGCTAAATCTTCAATCGAATAAATATCGTGGTGCGGTGGTGGTGAGATTAATGTAACACCAGGCACCGAATACCTTAGCGTGGCAATGAGTTTGTTAACCTTGCCACCAGGAAGCTGACCACCCTCTCCAGGCTTAGCCCCCTGCGCAACTTTAATTTGAATAACATCTGCGCTACTCAAGTAGTGAGGTGTTACACCAAAGCGACCAGACGCAACTTGCTTAATTTTAGACCGTTTGTTTGTTCCATATCGAACAGGGTCTTCGCCCCCCTCACCAGAGTTTGAGCGGCCACCCAGCGTGTTCATTGCAACAGCTAGCGCTTCATGAGCTTCTGGAGAAAGCGCCCCTAAAGACATGGCTGCAGAGTCAAATCGGGCAACGATGTTTTCCATTGGCTCTACATCAGCCAAATCGATCGGCGTCTGGCTTTCCTTAAGTTTGAACAAGTCCCTAAGGGTTGCTACTGGTCGCTCGTTTACAAGAGCGGCATACTCTCTGTAGGTGCCATAATCTCCTGTTTGAACCGCCTGCTGAATAGTTCGAACCACATCAGGGTTATAGGCATGGTACTCACTGCCATGAACAAATTTCAGTAAGCCGCCTTGAGAAATAGGCTTACGCTTAATCCATGCATCATTGGCAAGAAGCTGTTGCTCAAACTGGAAGTCGTAGAACGTAGCGCCTTGTATTCTGCTTGCAACTCCTTTAAAGCAAAGCTCAACGACATCATCTGCCAACCCTACCGCTTCAAACAACTGTGCGCCACGATAGGAAGCAATGGTTGAAATCCCCATTTTGGAAAGGATTTTCATTAGCCCTTTGCCAATCCCCTTGCGATAGTTATTCTTCGCTTCAATAGGATCGATGAGCATTTCGCCTGAGCTGATCAAGTCATTAAGCACCTGATAAGCAAGGTATGGGTACACTGCGGTAGCACCAAAACCAAACAGAACCGCAAAATGGTGCGGATCTCTAACGAAACCACTTTCGACCACTATGTTTGAGTCACAACGCAACCCTTTCTCAACCAACCGGTGGTGGACTGCACCGGTTGCCATAAATGCGTTAACGGGCAGCTTACCTTGTGTTAGGTTTTTGTCGCTTAAAATAAGGATCACATTACCATCGCGAACAGCCTGTTCAGCCTGATCGCACACTGCTGTGATCGCCTGCTCCAGCCCTTGTTCAGGGCTATAGCTCAGCTCGATAGTCGCAACATCAAAGCCTGAAGACTCTTTAGTAGATAGCCTCATAAACTTCGCAGGCGACAACACTGGAGTGCTGAGAATAACGCGCTTTGCGTGCTGCGGCGTCTCTTCAAATATATTCTGTTCCGCCCCGATGCAAGTCTCCAGTGACATTACAATGGCTTCACGCAGCGGATCGATTGGAGGGTTAGTAACCTGGGCAAACTTTTGTCTGAAGTAATCTGCAACTGATCGCACACGCTCAGAAAGCACAGCCATTGGAGTATCATCCCCCATAGAGCCAACTGCTTCCTGACCATCCTCACCTAGAGGACGCAAAATCTGGTCTCTTTCTTCAAAAGAGACCTGGAACATTTTCATATGAGTTTTGAGCTCATCTTGTTCCATCACTTTAAAGTCTGGAGTGGCCTTACCCAAGGTCGCTTCCAGACGGGTGGCATTATCTCGTAGCCACTGTTTATATGGGTGTGCTGTTTTCAGCACTTGATCCACATCTTCTGTATGTAGAACCTTACCCGTATGAGTATCCACCGCGAGAATCTGGCCTGGGCCAACGCGTCCTTTTGCAACTACATCTTCAGGCTGGTATCCATAAGTACCAATTTCAGATGCCAACGTAATATAGCCATTTTTGGTAATGACCCAACGAGATGGACGAAGGCCATTACGATCCAGCAAGCAAACGGCGTAACGGCCATCAGACATAACAACGCCCGCAGGCCCATCCCATGGTTCCATGTGCATCGAGTTGTACTCGTAAAAAGCACGCAGGTCTGCGTCCATCGTATCAACGTTTTGCCAAGCGGGAGGAATCATCATCCTCACCGCACGGAACAGGTCTACACCACCTGCCAAGAGTACTTCGAGCATATTATCCATACTCGAAGAGTCTGATCCTGTTCGATTAACTAACGGTTGTAGAGACTGAAGATCAGGTAAATCATCTGACTTAAACTTTGAGGCACGAGCAAGAGCCCAGTTACGGTTACCTTCTACCGTATTAATTTCACCGTTGTGGGCAAGCATTCTAAATGGCTGCGCTAAAGGCCAGCGAGGCATGGTGTTGGTAGAGAAGCGCTGATGGAATACACAAATAGCCGTCTCAAAAAGCTCATCTTTCAAATCAAGATAGAAGCTTGGCAGGTCTACCGGCATCATTAAGCCTTTGTACGATAGAACCTTCTCAGAAAGAGAGCAGACATAGAACTCATCATCAGCCGCAAGTGCAATTTCTGCATTTTTTCTAGCCAGGAACAGTTTGATGGCAAACTCTTTTTCAGAAAGACCTTCACCAGAAACAAAAACCTGCTCGATACCTGGCAAGCAGTCCAGAGCCATTGGCCCGAGACATTCATTGTCAGTAGGGACAACTCGCCAACCAACAACATCAAGACCTTCATTACACAAGTGCTTTTCGAGTTCAGCCTTCGAGGCTTCAGCTTTAGAAGAGTCTTGGTTGAGGAATGCCATGCCAACGCCATAACGCTGACCAAGTTCAACACCAAAGCTATCTTTCGCTACTTGACGCAGGAATGTATCTGGCTTTTGTAGCAGCAACCCACAGCCATCACCGGTTTTACCATCAGCGGCAATTCCGCCACGGTGGGTCATACAGGTCAAAGATTCGATGGCCGTTACCAGCAAATCATGGCTAGCCTGGCCTTCCATGTGGGCAATCAAGCCAAATCCACAGTTATCCTTGAAATCGTCAGGATGATACAAACCTGTCATCATATTTCACACTCTCGCGTTTATTCTTTACTAATCAAAAGCTTACAAAAAACATTAAACAGGGCAAGCTCACGATCCTCAAAATTTGGGGTGGCTATTTTACATGTCTACAGGGGGGCATACAAATTTATCGGAATGATATATCCGATAATACGTCTTGAACCTCAAACTATTATCAATTAATTCAATAAGTAAGAGTACGTATAAGCAACTACACAAAAGAAGCGTTCTAACTCAAAAGATGCGCGACAAGGCACAATTAAAGACCCTTAAGGCTACGAATCCAAGGCTTTTGCTTTTTAACAGACGCAGGCAACTTAGCCATTTTGGCTCTAGCCGCTACTTTATCAGGGTACACACCTAAAATGACCACGTACCACGGCTTATTTTTATAGCTTGACTCAATATAGAACAACTCTTGAAAGGCCTTCTCACTATCAATATATTTAATTGCAGTCTGCTCATTCCGGCTCCCCAAAACCTGAATGGTATACGCCCCGTTCTTCTGCGAAGCCACCCATTTATTGTTTCTAAACCGTGGGTGAACAGAGATTTCTTCTGCAGTGTTGCCAGCTTTATTGCTAGATTCTGACCCGACAGCTTTGTTTACAGATTTACTGGAATCAGTAGTCACCTCAGTTTTCTCAGAGATCTCCGCGCTGGGCTCTTGCATATCACTGGGCGCAGAGGGAGTCTCTGCCAACCTATCCTTGTGATCTTCACTGGAGATTACTTGTGCTTCCCCCCCCTCACCGGCTTTATTTGAATTGCTGGAGTCTGCGCTTGGCAGTATAACGCCTTCTGGTGAATACGCTGGCACCTCAACAACACTTCCGCCGAGACCTGCATTTAAGGTACTATTTTGCTCTATAGCCTCTTGAATAATAACCTTGTCCTGCACAGGCAGGTCAGCAATCTCAGACGAGGTTAACTCAAGGTCGCCCTCAATAATGTTGGCGCCCTGATTTATTTTTTCCTCAACTATCGCTAATTTCGTGCTATCTGAAAGCAGTGAATCGGCCAACTTATCAGAGCGCTCCCCCCTACGATCAACCATAGACGAGTCAACGCCTTCTTTAGATGAGAAAAACAAGCCGTACTGGTGCCCAATCAGAACAAACGAAACAATAAGAGAAACAACGATACCAACTAGCAGCCCACTAAGGCCCTTTGAGGTTTTCTGGCTCTGGCCTGCCACATCAAACGAGTCTAGCAATACGCCAGGCGCTATTCTATTAATTCTTCCTGGACAGCCTTTCCCCAGATCACTCAGCGCCTTCTTCTGAGCCTCTGACAACTCTGGCTCGGCCTTAGACCCTGCTCTTATAAGCCTGAGACTAACGTAAGTTTCAGCATCTTCCTGGGAAAAAGGCTTTAGTTGAATTTGATGAATCCAACTACAGGTAGCGGGGTCTACGCCTTCCTGAGTCACCGATTGAAGTAACTCTTGCCGACCTGACACCAGCAGACATATGCCTGCATCACTACTTATGCCTCTAAACGTCTTCATAAGCAGCTTAAAGCTATCTTTATTGGTCTTGTGGGCATCGTCCAACACCAATAAAAGCCGCTCTCCCAACGCCGCATTGTGGGTACAAGCCTCAATAACTCTTTCAATAGACCTGGAGACAGGTTCACCCTCGACTGCATGCAACTCCAGCCTTTTACAGATTTCAGTAGCCAGTTTTCGCGGGCTTGCAATCAGCGATGGTTTTAAATTAACGACACGAATGCCATCAGCAAGGTGCCTACACAGTTCCTTAATTAAAGTGGTTTTTCCGCTGCCGGCGCCACCTGTCAGCATTAAAACCATATCACCATAGCTGACAAGATGACGGAGCGTTTCTAGATTATGCTGCCGCTGAGCACCTTGATAAAACAGGGGGTTAGCATCCGTAAAAGGCTCAACCCTGAGCTTGTACTTATCCCTCAATTGATCATTAAGGGATTGCTTTTGTTCAACTTCAGTTGCAGCAGCATTCATAACATTGAAACTTCCAACAGACCTTTTATACTTGAGTCAAACCAGAACGATCATCTGCAACTCGGCACTCAGATAACGTAGCTTCGAAGTTTGTTGTATCGAAATCATCAGTTACAAATGCATTACCTAACTGATCCATCAAAACAAGGCGAATGCTTCCGTCTATTACTTTTTTATCAACGGCCATCAGCTCCTTAAAACGGTCGACTGAAATTTCGCTTGGAGACAAAGTAGGAAGCCCGGCTGACTCAAGTAGCTTCTTTATTCGATCAAGGTCACCAGCCTGTAGCCACCCCTGCCGACAAGACAGGTCTGCTGCCATCACCATTCCCGCTGAAACAGCTTCGCCATGAAGCCATTCTCCGTACCCCATATGCGTTTCAATTGCGTGACCAAACGTATGGCCTAGATTTAGAATTGCCCGAACACCACCTTCCCGCTCATCTTCACTGACAACCTTTGCCTTACATGTGCAAGAGACTTCAATTGCATGGGAGACCGCCTCCGAGTCCAAAGTCGTCAGCTTTTCCATGTTCGCTTCAAGCCACTCGAAAAAGCTCAAATCCCGAATCAGACCATACTTAACAACTTCTGCAATCCCTGCGGCCACCTCCCGTTCAGGAAGCGTGTTAAGCGTATCCGTGTCAATAATGACCGCATTTGGCTGGTGAAATGCGCCAATCATATTTTTACCTAACTGGTGGTTAACCCCGGTCTTTCCACCTACAGACGAATCTA
The DNA here is from genome assembly GCF_023650515.1 of Alkalimarinus coralli. Classification (NCBI taxonomy): domain Bacteria; kingdom Pseudomonadati; phylum Pseudomonadota; class Gammaproteobacteria; order Alteromonadales; family Alteromonadaceae; genus Alkalimarinus; species Alkalimarinus coralli. The sequence continues at coordinate 4,798,503 of NZ_CP096016.1, read as the reverse complement.
CTTGCGAGAGCAGTGTCGTGGGTACCTGGATAAACTCAACCCCTCTCTGATAGCAAGCAGCAGCAAACCCGGCCATATCACCAACAACACCGCCACCTAAAGCAACCAACGTGGTTTTACGGCTGTGTTTTTGTTCAAGCAACTGGTCAAAAATCAGGTTCAGCGTATCCAGGTTCTTATACTGCTCACCATCAGGCAGTACGGTTACAGATACTTTAAAGGAGGAAAACAGCGCTTTAGTGCGCTCAAGATAAAGAGGGGCGACAGTATCATTGGTGACAATCATAACCTGCTCGCCTGCCACATAAGGCGTAACTAACTCAGACTTATCGAGCAACCCCTGCCCGATAAAAATGGGGTAACTTCTTTCACCTAACTCTACTGTTAACTGTTTCATTTTCCTGCTAAACAACCTCGATTAACCCAAAACATTTTTACCTGAACACAAACTAAAAAGCGCACCGTCACTATCGATGCTCGATAACTTGATCCAAAATTTGCCTTACAACCAGCTTGGGATTCTTCTTATCCGTCATAATAACCACGTCAGCAACGTCTGCATAAAGAGGATCTCTGATTTTGAAAATCTCAGTCAGCACCTTGAGAGGCTCGCTATTCTGAAGAAGCGGCCTGTTACGGTCTCTTCGAGTTCTTTCAAACTGCTGCTCGACGGATGTCTTTAGGTAAACAACCTGAGCCCCCTCTTTAAGGTTCGCCCTGTTGTCTTCATTCAGAACGGCACCACCACCAGTGGCCAGTACAATCCCATTGGTCTGGCTCAAGTCCCGAATAACACCACATTCGCGCTCACGGAATCCGGCCTCACCCTCAACGTCAAAAATCCACGGAATATCCGCCCCACAGCGAGACTCTATTTCACTATCAGAGTCGCAAAATGAAAAACCCAGTTCACGTGACAACAGCTTACCAATCGTCGTTTTACCGGCCCCCATAGGGCCAACCAACACAACCCTTTTTGCGCCATGTTTTAGTACATTAGCCATTAATACCTGCAATTATGCCGTTAAGGACCTTAGCCCATTTTTTAGTAACACAAATAGGTAGAAAGCATACCACAACCGTTTTTTGTTGCTTAATAAAAATTTTGGCTTGCTAGTGCTATACACCATCGAAATCTAGCATTTGATACAAAAAACCTACAAATAGCCATACCACAATAAATATTGCTAAACAAATAGTTGTGCTATAATTCTCCACAATTGCATAAAAGTAGAAGCTAACTAACTATTTATATACTGACTATAAAAATATATTTAGCCAAGCAAACTAAACACCTTCATCTTGTTTAAGGGTCTCACCCCAAGGACTTAACTACATGCACTTGTCAAAATTCTTAATCCCAATTACAGCAACCCTATTCCTTTCCGCCTGCGGTGGCGGGGGCTCCAACGACAGAAGTCTATGCGCTGAGAATACTAACGGGTGTACATCGTCAAGCGAAAGCGATGGAGCGACCAGCGAAAACGTGGCTCTAGCGCTAGGAACAGGAACAGAAGATTCTTTTCTTCAAGGTCAAATAGAGCTTGGGGTTAGTACTCTTTCAGCTAACGGTCAAACCACGGTATCTGTAAATGCGGTTAACTCTGCCGACAATACTCTTTACACTGAATCACCAACAACAATTAACTTTACGTCTACCTGTGCAGCTAACGGTTTGGCAAATTTAACTGAATCTGTTACCACAAGCACTGGCACCGCGCAAGTAACCTATACCGCAACAGGCTGCTCAGGCACGGACAGTATAACAGCATCCTTAGCAAACGGTAGTAGCGCAAATGCTACTCTGCTGATAGTTTCAGCTGACGCGGGCAGCCTTTCTTTCAGCTCTGTTAACCCAAAAAACATTGCACTTAAAAATCTTGGCGGTTCCGGGCTTGTTACAACAGCAGTTTTCGAATTTAAGGTGACAGACAAAGCAAACCTGCCAATTCAAGGCGAAAAGGTAAATTTTTCTCTATCCAATACAACAGGCGGAATCGAATTGGTAGCGTCTAGCGATACCTCTGACTCCAATGGCATAGCAAAAGCACTTGTTAACTCGGGCACGACGAAGGCATCAGTCGCTGTAAGTGCCAGTCTGGATTCCAACCCAACACTCCAAACAACGTCTGATGCAATATCGATCAGTACAGGCATTGCAGCACAACAAACGCTTTCCATATCTGCGAGTAGGCACAACCCTCCCGCAGGCATTTCCGACGGGGAAGAGATCGAAGTAGTGGTTCGAGTTTCTGACTACTACTTAAACCCTATACCGGATGGCTCTAAAGTCGTTTTTTATACGTCTGCAGGGCAGATTGACCCAGACTGCACCATTTCGGGCGGCACAGGCTCTTGCACTGCTAAGTGGAGAAGCCAGGCACCACGAGCTACTGACTCTAATGGCAAGTTTGCCATTATGGCCACCATGAAAGGCGAAGAGCAAACCTCACCAGACAATAATGCCAACGGTCTATTCGACGGAACCAATACCAGCCCCGTTGAAACTTACACCGCCCTAGGTGAAGCATTCGTCGATGCAAACTGGAATGGAGTGAGGGATTCTGGTGAGGAGTACGTCGACTGGGATCAAAACAAAGCATATACCGCATCCCCCTCTAGCAAGTTTAGAGGAGTAAGATGTACAGATACAACAAAAGCAGAGGGGCATTGCGCGGCGTTAGCTGACATATTTATCTCAGAGGAATTCTCATACTCAGGGCTAACGCGAAATGAGGACATAACTTTTACAGACTGCAATGGCTTAGATCGAGGGACCACATTCAGCCTCAGAGCTGTAGACAAACTTTGCGTAGTCATAACCGACTGGTATGGAAACGCGCCAGCAGACGGTACGAAATATGAAATTTCTGGGATTGAAACCGTAGCCTCAACTGACATTAGTGATAGAAGCGTATTGCCAACGATTGTTGAGATTGGGGCTCGAACAGATGGCAAGTTAACCGTTAAAGTCACCAACTCAGATGACTCCAAAGCAAGCAACGAAGCTAATATTACTATTATCCCATAACCAGAAAAAATAGAAGCCTGCCTCTTAAAGGCAGGCTTCTATCCCCTTCTTTTACATGCCAGAGACTTCCTCTATTCCCCCTCAAATAGAAATCACCACACACGCCACCAGGATCAAGCAATCAAAATTGTTACCAATAGACAGCTAACAACTTAAACAAGCAGCATTACCCCAGAAAATCAATTACTAAGGGAATTATAGACCTCGTAACATTGTATTGACCGTCACAGGCCATCTATTTCCTATTTAGTTACCTGACAAAAAGCCTCTCAGGATAGATCCAGGCTGGTCTCCTGGCTATTAATTCGGTAATTTAAATTGCAAGCTTTTTTGAATATAGCATTCAAAACCTTGCAATTTGAGATACGGAAATCACGCCCCCCCCCTCCAGACATCGCCTCAGATGACCAGTTTCAAGTCCGTTTAGTCCAAATCATTAATATGCCTATCATCAAAAAAGAAATTCGAAGATCAAGCCCTACCATTGCACCTCTGGAGTTTAATGTATTGGCAAAGGCAAGGCCGACAGACTCTATGAGTTTGGCTGCGAGGTTTCAGTCACCGCTAATATTAGTCGAACATTCGATGGTCACTTTGTTCTTCATGCAGCTGCCCTACATGATCGACCTTACGATGGTCATACACTAAGACCGTTGATGGAAGGCATGAAAATCATCACTGATGACAATGCCAGAAAGAGTTTGAATGGGTTGATGTTATCGCGGCCATAACTACCCACACAAACATAACGCCTTCCGTCCAGGCCAAAAACGGCGCGTAACGGGCATCACCAAGATAGAGCTGGGGAAACGAAACCTAGTGGAACCGATCACCGATCACATGAAGTCAGATGGGCAGCTAGAAAGAAATAGACTTAAGGGTGAACTGGGTGACAAGCAGAATGCCGTGCTAACCGCCGGGTGTTACAACTTTCGCCTACTCCTAAAGTTGTTTTGACATGTTTTTTGCCCTCAAAGTACACAGGACGACTTTCGTTGCCGATTGCTTTGCGAGGAGTACAGGAAGCTGATGAAGGAAAGCTGTGTTAGGCTGTAAAGCAATAATAAGCGCTTCTTAGCTTTAGATCTATATGATTATAACTAAGCAAAAAACCTCATAGTCTCCTACGAGGTTTTTTGTTTCTAGAAGAGACGGAGAGAGTTAAAGATTAGTTATCTATTAACCCCCTATTTAGCAGCTTTGGTGTAATGAAAATTAACAACTCCGCCCTCTCGTCAATCTTTTCGGTTCGTTTAAAGAGCGTACCTAGATAAGGAATATCCCCTAAAAATGGTGTTTTCGTTATCGTTGTACCCACTTCTGTTTGGAATATGCCACCAAGTACGACGGTCTCACCATTACCAACCAGCACCTGAGTAACAATTTCATTGGTTTCAATACTTGGTATTCCCGCCGTCACCTCACCACGGTTATCCTGATTGATCTTTAGATCCATAATAACCTTGCCATCAGGCGTAATCTGAGGAGTAACCTCAAGCGACAATACAGCCTCTTTAAAGGACACTGATGTAGCACCACTTGATGAAGCTTCCTGATAAGGAATTTCCTCGCCCGATTTAATCGTCGCCGTTTGACGGTCTGCCGTTACTATCTTGGGCTGAGCAACAACTTCTCCACGACCATCAGACTCAAGTGCAGATAGTTCCATTTGCAATAATACGTGGTCATTTGTGAAACCTAGAGCAAACGAAGATGCACCTGCCTTGCTCACACCCAAATCAACCACATTCGCCGCTGGAAATGTAATTGTCTCTCCTTGCGAGATTTCAGACGTAGTAGTGTAGCTGCCGCCGCCGAAACCGACGTGATTGGTGCCTGAGTCAACAACAGCTCCACCCCACTGCACACCCAGATCACTTGCGATATTAGTCCTTGCTTTAACGATCCGCGCCTCAATAAGCACCTGTCTTACTGGAATATCCCAAGTCGCAATTAGCCGGCGAATCTGCTCCTGTTTATCCGCAGTCTCCCTCACACTTATTGTGTTAGTTCTTTCATCAGACGAAATAAACCCTCGCCCTGATATCAACTCCTTGTCAGCCTGCAACAAAGCCACAATATCCTCAGCTTTTGCATAGTTGACCTGAATAACTTCCAGCCGCACGGGAGCTAATGCTGCAACCTGTTTATTAGTTTCAAGTTCTAATTTCTCTCTCGCCGCAATCTCGTCTGCAGGCGCAACTAACAGCACGTTACCTATTTTACGTTTATCTAACCCTTTTGTTTTCAAAACAAGTTCGAGCGCCTGATCCCAAGGTACATTTTGCAACCTTAGGGTTATACGCCCACCGACGGTATCACTGGCAACCAAATTAAGCCCCGTAAAGTCAGCAATTAACTGCAAGACTGATCGAACCTCAATGTCTTGAAAATTGAGCGACAGCTTTTCGCCAGTGTAAGGAAACTTATCTTTTTTACGCTGATCTACTTCCTCAGCAGAAAGCTCTTCTACACTAATAGTAAACTGGTTATCAGCCTGATAAGCCAAGTAATCGTAGTTACCCTGAGCTTTAATAGAAATTTCTGCGCCGCTCGCAGTCATCTTAGAGTCTACACGCTTAACCGGGGTCGCAAAGTCAACCACATCTAAACGCTGTTGAAGCGAAACAGGAAGAGACACCCCAGGCAGGGCTAGCTTAATAACCCCCCCCTCTTCAGACATATCAACATCAATCTTTGAGGACGATAGCGTCAACACAATTTGCCCATCTCCTTTCTCCCCTCGCCTAAAATCAACATTATTGACTGTAGGCTCTGAAGCAGAAGAGGACGACGAAGTTGAAGCGGGCTTTACACTCCCTGCACGCGCACCTTTAGGGGCGTCCGATGACCCGATCATCAAGACAATATTGTTACCGTCAACGGTTGAAGCATAGGGAACCAACTCAACCAGATTAACAATAAGCCGGGTTCGGTCTTTCGCACTGACAACGGTTAACCCCTGGGCATTTCCCACGCCTAAACTATGATATTTCGCGCTAAGCGAGTTGGTTACCCCCGCCAGATCCAGCGCTATTCTCGCCGGTTTTTCGATGGTATAACCCTTGGGCTCAGGAGGAACGCCATCAAAAGCAAGCGTCACTTCTGTTCTGTCCCCTGCAAGGGAAGCAAAACTGATATCTTTCAATACAACCGCACTAGCCTGAATTGAAAATAGAGACAAGCAAACCGCGCTCAGCAGCACTAACGCCCGATAATACATATTATTTTTCGACCTCAATTGTTTATTATCGATTTCAGCATTTAAAATATTCATTATACCCCCTTCCAATTACTGATCATCCAGAGAGATAGAACGGGGTCTTTCCAACCAGCCGCCACGACCATTTGGTACAATTTCTATCAATTCAAGCTGACTCTCTTCAATGGCAACAATGCGCCCATGGTTTTTTCCTAAAAACTGTCCAAGCTTCACCCTATGAATACCGCCTTCGCTGTCACTAACCAACGCCCACAAGGTGTTTTCGTCTTGCCTTTGCAGCGTTCCCACCATCTTCAAAGAGCCTAGCCCGAATGTTTCCAGCAACTCTTTTGGCCTATCAAAGTCTGGTTTAACATTGCTTTCAGGTTTCTCCTCAACCACGGAACTCAGCACAACATCAATAGGTGGAGAAAATGGGTCGCGCCGGTTAGCCGCGCTATACGTAAACGATTGATAAGCCTTGAACTCGGGTAACGGTTCGACTTTCCCTCGTGGCTTTGCCTTGGTTTCCGCCATAAACTGGTCTAAATCTGCAAACCCGTTGCCACCACTACATCCAGATAAAACTACCGACACGCACAGTGTAATCAGAAGGTTTCTAGTATTCACTTACCTCTCCCCCCTGCTTTATAACGATAGGTTTTTGCTTCTATTCCCATAGACATGATGCCATCGCCCTCCTTCCCAGGAGAGATCGAAAAGTCATGGAGAGTCACTATACGAGGCAAGCTTGCAACGCCACTGACAAACGAAGCTATATCGTGATAGGTTCCCTGAACAGAAATCTGGATAGGCAGCTCTATGTAGAACTCTTTTCTTGCTTCAGGCTTCAGCTTTATCTCCTTAAACTCCAAACCACTACCTAACCCTGTGTTGGTAATATCCTCCAACAGCCCTGGCACTTCGGTGTCTGTAGGAAGCTGTTTAAGCAAGGCTCCAAACGACTCTTCCATTTCAAGCATCTGCAATTTATACGCTGAAAGGTTGGCTACTTTGTATGCCTTTGATTCAAACTGCTGTTTAAGGTCTGTCTCTTTACTTTTTACCTGATCCAACTGAGAGAGCTGATCCTGAATTATAAACCAGTATCCACCTCCAACAACCACGGCAACCAAGATCAAACATACAATAACTTTTATTGGCCCGGGCCATGACCCGGCATTGTTGAAGTCAAGGTCATTGACATCAAAATTCTTTAGACTTTCAAGCGATTCTGCAAAACTCACTTCTTGTCCTCCTTCTTATCTTCTGGAGTTTTTTGAACCACTGTCATAGTAAACTCACTTGCCGGCTCTCCTTTTTCAACAGCTTTAACAGCCGTTAAGTTAGGGTCGCCAAACCAGTCTGACGCCTCAAAATTTCGCATTACCCCAGCAATTCTATTATTTGACTCTGCCACCCCAACAATACTTAACTGATCACCCTTTTTGTCGAGCTTAGTATAATAAAGACCATCTGGCAGCGTCCTAACAAGCTCATCGAACACTCTGACTATGATAGGGCGAGTACCTTGCAAGTTCTGAATAACTTTCATTCTTGCCAACAGCTCTTTTTTCTTCTTTTTTAGTCCTTCTATTTCTTTAATCTTCTTATCAAGAATAGTCATGGAAGACTGAAGGTAATTGTTTCGGGACTGCTGATACTCAATTTCAGAAGTCATATGCCCCTGCCATAGGAAGACAGCCCCAACAGCGATGATCAAAACGCCAACAAGAATACCAACAAACTGTTTCTGCCTTTCAGCCCTAAGCTCCTCTCGCCAGGGCCTGAGGTTAATCTTTGCCATTAATCAAAACTCCTCATCGCCAACCCGCACGCGATCATCAAAGATGGCGCATCATTACTCAAAGCCGACGCATTAACCCGTGAATTCAGTGCCATATTTGCAAAAGGGTTTGCGACAATCGTTGTGGTTCCAACTTTCTCTTGCACCATATTCGCAATTCCCGTTGTGGAAGCAGTTCCTCCTGCAAGAACCACCATGTCAACTTCATTATACTGACTAGATGAGAAGAAAAATTGCAACGAACGCGCAACTTGCTGAACAACCGCCTCTTTAAAGGGTTCAAGCACTTCCATGTCATAGTCATCTGGAAGCCCTCCCTGTTTCTTCGCGAGCCCAGCCTCTTCTTGAGACAGTCCATATCGCCGCTGTATCTCTTCAGTCAGTTGCTTTCCTCCAAATAACTGTTCACGGGTATAGATGGTGTGCCCATCTGCAAGCACACTCAATGTAGTCATTGTTGCACCAATATCAACCACAGCGACTGTGCGCTCATCTGCATCTACGTCCATCTGGGCATCTATCAATTCAAATGCCCGCTCCATAGCGTAAGCCTCAACATCAACAACCTTGGCTTCAAGCCCCCCGATCTCTAACGAGTCCTCACGAAGCTCAACATTTTCCTTTCTGCACGCAGCCAACAATACATCTACCTGGTCGGGATTTTGCTCTGAAGGGCCTTGAACTTCAAAATCAATGGATACCTCATCAAGCGGATAGGGAATGTACTGGTCTGCCTCAACCGTAATCTGGTTTTCCAGCTCCTGCTCACTCAGCCCAGCAGCCATCTGAATAGTTTTAGTAATAACAGCAGAACCTGCCACAGCAACGGCAGCTTGCTTCTGCCCTGTCCTGGACTTTGCAACGACTCGCTTAATCACTTCACCTACTGCTTCGGCATCATTGATATTTTTTTCAACAACAGCATTGGGAGGCAGCGGCTCCACACCATAGCTTTCAACCCTATAGCGATTACCGTTTTTACTGATCTCAAGCAGCTTAACCGAAGTGGAGCTGATATCGACCCCAATGAGCGTATTTGCTTTTTTTCCTATTAACCCAAACACTAGTAAACCCTATAAGTTCTAAACAGTTATAATTATTTATTAGCTCAACACATGAAGAAACGCAGCAGAGTTAAACAATTCTTAACTAAAACCGTTAATAAAAAACACGTATAATGAAGCCAATTTAAAGCAATTTCTTAAATAATAGACATATATTCATCAGTTGTCAGGAAAAACATGTTGCGTTTTGTGAGTTTTTATAGATTTTTGGGCTGGTCTTTTGTTACAAGTCTTTGCGGTGCAGGTTTGCTTGTCGCATCTTTTTACCTTTACCTGACCCCAAACTTACCTAATGTTGAGCAACTCAGATACACTCAACTGCAAATCCCCTTACGCATTTTTTCATCTGACGATAAATTAATAGCAGAATTTGGCGAAAAGCGAAGATCACCTATAACAATAGACCAAGTTCCCGAAAAACTCTCGCAAGCCTTTATCGCAGCAGAAGACAACCGTTTCTATGAACACCATGGCGTTGATATAAAAGGCCTTTTACGAGCAGTAACCCAGCTGGCAACAAGTGGAAGAATACAATCTGGTGGCAGTACAATTACCATGCAGGTTGCAAAAAATTTCTTTTTGTCACGAGAAAAAACATTTACCAGGAAGTTCAACGAGATTCTTTTAGCACTACAAATAGAACAGGAACTATCGAAGAACGAAATTCTGGAGCTCTATTTCAATAAAATATACCTGGGCAACAGAGCTTATGGCATAGAGGCTGCCTCACAAGTTTATTACGGAAAGACTGTCGAAAAACTAACACTCGCTGAAATGGCGATGATCGCAGGCCTGCCAAAAGCCCCTTCCAAATACAACCCAATAGCAAACCCCTCCCGCGCACTCATTAGGAGGAACTGGATCCTCGACCGCATGCTGGATCTTGGGTTTATCGACAGTAATCAGCACGCAACCGCCCAGGAAACACCTATTAGTGCTGTATACCATGGCTCTCAACCCGAAACAGAAGCTCCCTACCTTGCTGAAATGGCTAGAAAAGTGCTCGTAGAAAAATACGGTGACGAAGCTTACTCTGAAGGTTTCAACGTCTACCTGACAATAAACAGCAGGTTACAAGAAGCAGCTAATACTGCCGTACGAAAAGGGCTGGAAGGCTACGATGAGCGACATGGCTATCGTGGGCCTGAAAATAAGATATCGCTGGGCAGCCCGTTTGTGACAGAAAACATAAACACTGTAATCAACAGCATGAATGACTACGGTGACTTGATCATTGCGGTTGTGACTGAAATAAAAAGTAACCAGGCGCTACTTTATACCAAAGACTACGGCGAGGTTACTCTAGGTTACGAGGGAGTTAAGTGGGCCAGACCATTCATAAGCGTTAACCGGCTAGGTTCGACACCCAAAAGCGTGTCAGACGTCATTCAACCTGGCGATGTGATACGCATTAAGAAACTAGAAGGAGACCTGGGCTGGAGGTTAGCCCAAGTTCCAGTAGTCCAAGGAACCCTTATATCTGTCACCCCTTCCAGCGGAGCCATTAAAGCACTGGTCGGCGGATATGACTTTGCACAAAGTAAATATAATCGTGCTCTGCAAGCCAAGCGGCAGCCAGGTTCAAACTTTAAACCATTTATCTATTTAGCCGCTCTGGAAAACGGGTCAACAGCCGCCACCTTAATTAATGACGCGCCAATCGTATTTGAAGACAGAAATCTTGAGGCATCCTGGCGCCCGGAAAATTCAAGTGGCAAATTTTTTGGGCCAACACGGCTAAGAACGGCGCTTTATAAGTCCCGCAACCTTGTATCAATAAGACTGCTTAAAAAGACCGGCATCCGAACAACACGCAACTTCGTTAGCCGCTTCGGCTTTGATAGCGAAGCCCTGCCAAACGACCTTTCATTAGCGCTTGGTAGTGCCGGTGTCACACCAATGGAGATTGCCATAGGTTATAGCTCCATCGCCAACGGGGGTTACAAAACAGAGCCATACTTCATCGAAAAAATAGAAAACAGCAAAGGGGAGGTTGTATTCCAGGCTTCCCCAACACTAACCCCGGAAGCGATAGCAAAACTGGAAATCAATACTCCTGACAGCCAGGACGGCAGCATCGCCCCCCCCCTATCAAATGATAGCCCTCAACCTTTAAGCTTGGCGGAAGCGAGCGCCCCCCACCCTCCCCTACACGCATACAGCGAAGCAGAAAGAATAATTGACGAGCGCACCGCGTACATTATGCACAGCATGCTAAAGGATGTAGTAAAAAGGGGAACCGGAAGAAGAGCTCTGGCACTTAAGAGATCAGACCTTGCAGGAAAAACAGGTACGACCAACGATCAGAAAGATGCATGGTTCTCTGGCTTCAACACCGAGACGGCAACAACGGTTTGGGTTGGCTTTGACCAACCCTCAACACTTGGAAGACGAGAATATGGCGCAACAGCGGCGCTTCCGATATGGACAGATTATATGAGAGTCGCGCTGAAAAACACCGATAACGCAACAATGAAACAGCCAGAAGGCATTGTCACTGTTAAAATCAGTACAGAGACAGGAAAGCTAGCTAAAGCGGGCGATCAGAGCACGGTCTTTGAGATATTTAGAAAGGAGAATGCTCCAAAAGCGGAAACCACACGCACTGCAACCCCCCTGGACATACAGCCTGCGACCACGGAGGACGCCATCACAGCTGAGGATATTTTTTAGCAATAAAAGCGCGTATAGATATAAGCACGTATAGATATAGTAGCGGCAGGTTAGCTATAGGTGGAAACTAGTTGCTCTCATAATTATCGGGCAACATTATATCCAGGCCGACCGGCAAGTGGTCTGATACCGGGTACATAACAACCCCAGCTTTAAGAATTTTTAAAGTTGGGCTCACCAGAATATGATCTAACGCTTTGCCCGGCCGCCAGCTTGGAAAGCTATGAGCGCTTCCCGGCAAGGAAACCAGATCCAACTCTCTTAATGGGGAGCCTTGAAGCAAGCGTTCTGCATGAGTGTTCATATCCCCCATAAGAACCACATGACGGTACTCGGATATTATCTCCTTGATAAAACCCAACTGCTTATTCTGGGCTTTAGAACTAAGCGACAGGTGCATAACCACTACAACTAAGGGATCTTGCTCCGCCCCATACTTTATTACGATTGCTCCTCGGCCGGGAATAATACCGGGCAATCGATACTCATCAACACTTAGAGGGCGAATGCGACTTAGAAAACCATTGCTATGCTGCGCAACACTTCCAAGATCCCGATTAAGCTGCTGATACCAAAACGGAAAACCACCCGCCTCAGCCAAATATTGAACTTGATTGACGAAGCCACTCCTAATGCTTCCCCCATCAACCTCCTGGAGAGCGACAGCATCATAATGCTGCAGCAACATGGATATCTTATTTAGGTTTTCTGTGCGGGCTCGGTGAGGCAAAAAGTGCTGCCAGCTCCGCGTAAGGTAGTGCCTATATGAAGAGGTTGAAATGCCAACCTGTATATTGAATGTTAATAAGCGGATATGATTTTTGCTTTCAAAAGAGGCTCCGCACTCCAACCCTGAGCACAACCCTCTCACTTTGGTAATGTCACTACGTCGAAAATTGCTAATTCTAGATTTTATCTCTCGATACATAGCGGTTATTCTGCCTGTCCTGAGGTGCGATGCACATTAATATGCATCACACCAAATGCTCGCTCAAAACCGAAAAGCTAACGTCGCTCAACTACTTTCCGGGATTAGCCCTCTCTTTTTCAATAAGAAAGTCAGCCACTTTTAGCATATTCTCATGTCCACCTGCTTCTGCCGCACTAATACGGTACTTGCCATTGACGATCAAAGCGGGGACCCCCGTTGCACGATAACTTCTACCTCGCGCATTAGCCTGATCGACCTTTGATTTGACGCTAAATGAGTTAAAGGCCTTTTTAAAGTCTTTCTCTTCAACACCAAAATTGGCAAAGAATCGAGCTAGCTCACTTTCGCTATTCAGCGGTTTTCTATCTCGCACAATCGCATCAAACAGCGGCTGATGCATTTTCTCCTGAACACCTAATACTTGTGCTGCATAAAAGGCCTGTGCATGTATTTTCCAAGCAGCCCCAAACGTAGCCGGGGACAACCAGAAGTCTACATCATCAGCCAAGCCATCCGCCCAGTGATGCACAATAGGGTTGAACTTATAGCAATGAGGGCAACCGTACCAAAACAGTTCTACCACCTCTATTTTGCTTTCATCTCTGGTTCGAACCGCATAAGGCAGCACCTTATAGTGCTTGCCCGCAACCCATTCCTCGCCTCCCGAATTCGCACTAACGGCAGTAGACATCAAGGAAACAGGCATAAGAACCATTAACAGAAAAAACTTAACCAACAATCGCGTCATTATTTCTCACCATATGCAGTACAAGAACAGTAATCGTTATTATTTCATACACTAATCAGTATATTAGCATTATCACTGTTCACCATAGTTAAAATTTCGCAATATTTAGCCATAAAAAAACCCCTTAACAAGGGGTTTTTTAAGCAAGCTACGAGATCAAGCTTAGTGTAAGCCGCTCACATAACTTGAAACAGCGTCTATTTCAGCATCGCTTAATTTCGCCGCAATGTCTCGCATCATTCTTGCGTCACCATCATTGGTTCGCTCTCCAGAGCGGAACTTCTTCAGCTGCGCGGCAATATAACCTGAGAATTGACCAGAAAGGGCAGGGAATGCCGCAGGGCCATTACCTTCTCCGCGAGGACCGTGACATGCTGTACAGGCAGCCAAACCAGTCGCCATATTACCAGCACGATATATCGATTGTCCTTTCTCTACCAAATCAGCTTTAGCTTGGCCTATAGAGGTCTTCTGATCGGCAAAGTACGCCGCAATGTCCTGAAGGTCTTGCTCAGTCAAATTATCAAGCAAACCAGTCATCTCAGGAACAGGCCGGCTACCCGACTTAATATCATTCATTTGCTTAACAAGGTACTTTTCGCCCTGCCCTGCCAGCTTTGGAAATGTAGGCACCATGCTATTTCCATCTGCACCATGGCAGCCAGCACAAACTGCTGTTTTTTGCTGACCAGCAGTCGCATCCCCTTCAGCTTGAGCCACACCAGTAAAACCGATGGCCAAAACAAGACCTGCTACAAATTTTTTCATGTCAGCCCACACTCTCTCATCATTTCTTAAATTTAATACACTTAAACTTGCCCTAGGCAAATACTCAGCAATAGTACCTGCGCTAGGACGCTATTAATTGATCTGCCGCAAAGTTATTAGTGCTTTTTGAGTTATTGATCGGCCAACGGCAAAGCATTTTTAGCGTTTTACCCGGCACGAGTCAGCAAAAACGACTCGGCATTATACACTATGAAAAAACTGATTAAACCCTCTACATACTTTTCCCGAAATATTCACATCAAATAGGGTTAGCGGGAAAACCGCATTATTAATCACTCGCCCTCGAAGCAACTAATAAACATCGCTATAATGCACCACATACCAAAACGATTCGCGATACAGGCAAGGTTCTGTTAGTCAGTTCCCTTCTTTAAACGCATTACCCACAAGAGTTGGCTATATCAATGAGCGAAAAACAGCCCAGAATCTCGTACAATAGCGCCAGGTTTTTACTTAGCGCACCCACTATAACTCAGTGCCCGACAGATAGCGGTAGCGAAGTCGCATTCGCCGGCAGATCCAATGCCGGGAAATCATCAGCCATCAATACCATTACCAATAACTCCAAGCTCGCCCGCACAAGTAAAACACCCGGGCGAACGCAACTTATCAACTTCTTCACACTGAACGTTCCAGGTTGCCGTTTAGTCGACCTGCCAGGTTACGGGTATGCCAAGGTATCCAAAGAGGTCAAGACAGAATGGCAGGAGCATATGGATGAATACCTTCACGCCAGAGAAAGCCTTAAGGGCTTGGTGTTGGTAATGGATATCCGTAAGCCGCTATCCGATTTTGATACCATGATGCTTGAGTGGGCAGAGGCAAGCCAACTGCCCATATCAATATTACTTACGAAAGCCGACAAACTTCGTTCGGGAGCCGCCAAAAACCTGCTTGCGAAAATAAAGTCGGAACTGAAAAGTTTTGAATATCTGGCTTCCGTGATCCTGTTTTCCAGCCTCAAGAAAACAGGTGTAGAACATGCTCAAAACCAGCTGGACAAGTGGTTAATGGAAGACATCAACAGCGAGAACGAAACACCTGTTGAAAGTGAAACGTAGTCACAAAAAAGCCCTGATCAATATACTAAACCATCAGGGCAATGACGCTAGGGTTTTAGTTGCGACGTGCTCATAAAGTAAGCACGAGAGGCCGTAAGGAGAGGCGATCTCCTTTGCTACACGCCTCTAATACATGGGACATTTAACGTGAAAAGAAGTTCAATTAATAAGTAACCAAACAAATCTAACGATTCTTAGCCACCCGTTATTAAACAGCAGGGTTTGGCCTGTACTTTTCCTGTAACTTTCGTATTTCCTCAACATAAGGCAGCGTCAGATAAGGCACAGTAAACGACAGTACCTGATAGATCCCCTGCTTAAGCATATCTTTATTTATCGCCACAGTACCTTCACCTGCATGCGCCGTTTTTAGATAGGCCATCCAATTGGTCACCACCAGCCAAACATTTAACGCCATTGACTCAATGTGCTCATCATCCAAATCCTTTAAAACGCCGTCGAGCCCCTTCTGCAAACCCTTCAGAATTTTCTTAATACTATCTAAACAGCGGACGGTAAAGGCGCGGTAATCCTTTCTGAGCCGCTCATCGCTATCCAGCAAAAACTCTAAATCCCTATGGAAAAAGCGGTAGCTCCACAACCCGTCAAAAACCGACTCCAAATAGTACACCAGATCATTGAGGTTGAGGGGCCTGTCTTCGGGAATCTGCAAGTAATGGTCGACCAGCAACTCATACTGAATAAATATCTCATAAATAATGTCGGACTTATTCCGAAAGTGATAGTACAGATTACCGGGTGACATGCTTAAATCGGCAGCAATATGGTTAGTCGTAACATTACGCTCCCCTTTGTCATTAAAGAGCTCAAGACTCGCTAAGATTATTTTATCTCTTGTTTTCATAAACGATTAACCAAGTATCCCATCCTTTAACTAACATTCAACTCCATGACCGCATACCAAATCGGGCTTAAACTTCCAACCGTGCTTAAACTTCCCAGTGTATGCGGCAAAAAAGCTAGCGGGCAATGATACATCATAAAAGACTCGACCTAAAAACATATCAACAGAAACATTTTCATGCCTTGCCTGCCCATAATCTCATGAGCAAAAAGAATGGCGAGAATAAAAAGAGTTGACTATTTAGAGTATATGCTCTAATAATATAAATACAAACTACCCAAACCGGCAAAATGGTTTGAAATCGCACCCAGTCAGCATCTGGAATTTGGAGGCTCATAATGGTCACTAACGTTGTTCAACTTACTGAAAGCAAAAAACACATACAGCATTTGAATAGAGTGTTTGATGATCAGCAAAATGCATTTCGAAAAAACCCGATGCCGACACTGGAGCAACGTAAGGATCATCTAAAAACATTGAAAAGCGTTCTGTTAAAAAATCAGGATCGCTTCATTGCAGCAATTAATAAAGACTTCAGCAGCCGCTCGGAAGATGAGACGCTGTTGGCAGAAATGATGCCAGCAATTCAAGGCATCAACTATGCGCTTAAAAACCTTTCAAAATGGATGAAACCATCAAAGCGACACGTTAGCCTGCTCTTTCAGCCAGCAACCAACAAAGTGCACTACCAACCTCTGGGTGTGGTAGGCGTGATCGTGCCATGGAACTATCCATTGTTTTTAGCAGTTGGACCTCTTACTGGCGCCCTGGCTGCAGGCAACCGGGTAATGATTAAAATGTCAGAGTACACCCCTGAGACCTCACAGTTGTTCAAAGAAGTGATCGAAGGTATATTTCCTGAAAACCTCGTCAGCGTAACGACAGGCGACGCGGATGTTGCTGTTGAGTTCTCAAAAAAGCCGTGGGGACACTTGTTATTCACCGGCTCAACCGCTGTTGGGCGACATGTAATGAGAGCCGCAGCAGAAAACCTGACCCCCGTAACACTTGAGCTGGGTGGAAAATCTCCTGCCATTATATCAGCGGATGTACCGATGAACGATGCAGCAGAGCGTATTGCATTTGGTAAGTCGTTCAACGTGGGGCAAACATGTGTTGCACCAGACTACGTACTCTGCCCTTCTGATCGCATTGAGCAGTTTGTTGAGTCATTTAAGAGCCGTTTCGAGGCGATGTATCCAACGCTGAAAGAAAACAATGATTTCACCAGTATTATCGATGAGCGCCAGCGCGAGCGCCTGAAACACTACCTTGATGACGCCGTAAGCAAAGGGGCGACGATTATTGAAGTCAACCCGGCTAATGAAGACTTTAAGCAAGGCACCCGAAAACTCCCCATTCACCTGGTATTAAATGCAAATGACAAGATGCTGGTGATGCAAGAAGAGATATTCGGCCCCATTTTACCAATTATTTCGTATAACCAAATCGATGAGGCGATAGGTTTCATCAATGAGCGTCCTCACCCGTTAGCACTTTATTACTTTGGTTATGACAAAAATGCCCAGCAGCACGTACTTGATCATACCCACTCTGGCGGCGTTTGTATTAACGACACCTTAATGCATGTCGCCCAAGATGACATGCCATTTGGTGGCGTAGGAACATCTGGAATGGGCCATTACCATGGGGAAGAGGGCTTCCGCACCTTCTCAAACGCGAAGGGTGTGTTTGCCAAGCAGCGCATCAATAGCGGAAAGGTGATACACCCTCCACACGGTTCTGTTCTTCACAAGGCAGTCTACTCGCTGTTCATTCGCTAACTACTGGTTTGCTGACTGTTCGGCTAACCAAAGAACCAACAACCCCCTCCTTAAACGGCTGTCATCGTGACAGCCGTTTATATTTTACCCTTAGAATTTGTACTGCCGCCTTAATTTGGTTAAGATTCCGCCCAATTTCGGAATAACTCTCTGGCCATAGTTTCATGAATATTGTTGTTTATCCTGGCACATTCGACCCCATAACCAATGGTCACTCAGATCTCGTTGAACGAGCGTCAAAAATGTTCGACAAGATAATACTGGCAGTGGCAGAAAGCCCCAAAAAAAGCCCTCTGTTACCGCTTGAAAAACGAGTTAAGCTGGCTCAAGACAGCCTAAGCCACCTCAACAATATTGAAGTGCTCGGCTTTAATAACCTCTTAGCTGAATTTGCCCAGCAACATGGTGCAAATATTATTTTACGGGGGATCAGGGCTGTATCCGACTTCGAATACGAATTTCAGCTTGCAGATATGAACCGTAAGCTGGCGCCAGGTGTCGAAAGTGTGTTCTTAACACCCGCCAACCACCTTTCGTATATTTCGTCCACACTTATTCGTGAGATTTCAGCCCTGGGTGGAGATGTATCAGAGTTTGTTAACCCTGCGGTGGTTAAGGCTTTAAACGAGCACTTTAAACACTAGTTAAATTATTTTTGCGCTTTCTATATACTATTAAGGCCGATATCAACCACGCTGTCGTTGGTTGGCTGTAAAAGAGGTACCCAAAATGGCATTAATTATTACCGATGACTGCATTAACTGCGACGTTTGTGAGCCAGAATGTCCGAATGAGGCAATCACACCAGGGGAAGAGATATATGAAATTGACCCCAACAAGTGCACTGAATGCGTGGGCCACTACGATGAGCCCCAGTGCCAGCAGGTTTGCCCTGTAGATTGCATTCCTGTTGACCCGGACATGATAGAAACTGAAGAAGAGTTAATGGAAAAGTATCACAAACTTACCGGTTAACATTGAACGACCAATAATGCTGTCAGCCAGGGATTGGAATGATGAAGGCTAGATTATTACTAACAATAACCACCCTTGTTACATCCCTGCTAATGGTTGGTTGTGCAAGCAACCAACCCACCTTCGGCAAAGCCGCCATTGCAACATCTCACCCCCTCGCAACACAGGCAGGCTTCCGAGCACTTGACCAAGGAGGAAATGCGTTTGATGCGGCCGTAGCCGCAGCGGCAGTACTTTCAGTTGTTACCCCCTACGGCGCAGGACTCGGAGGAGGCAGTTTTTGGCTCTTACAGGACAAAAACGGTAACACTACATTTGTTGATGCGAGAGAGCGTTCTCCAAGCCACTTCATACCGGCCCAGAATTTTAATCACCCACCCAACAAAAACACCTCCCTTTTATCCGCTGCAATCCCGGGACAACCGGCTGCACTGGCACACATTTCCAATGAGTATGGCCTTCGCCCCTTGGCGGCCAATCTTTCCGATGCGATACGGGTTGCAGAGCGGGGCTTCCGAGCAGACAAACGCTATCGAGACGCTGCGTCAAAGCGTTTGAGTGCGCTCAAGCAACAACCATCATCTCCACTCTTATTCAACGGTGGAGCACCAAGCAGAGGCGATGTCATTAAGCAGCCCGAGCTGGCTCAGACCCTAACCCAGCTAGGTAGAAAAGGTCACAAAGGTTTCTACTCAGGAGAGGTCGCAAAAAATATGGTTGCTGACATTAGCCAAGCTGGCGGGGTCTGGACATTGCAGGACCTGTTAGATTACTCCATCGTTGAACGCGCTCCTCTCTCTTTCCAATACAAAGACATTACCGTTACCACTGCTCCACCGCCATCCAGCGAAGGCATATCATTACAGAGAAAGCTGGGCGCTATTGAGCTCATTGATCGTAGCGACTTAGGAGAGGAGGAGCAAAAAAGTGCGCTAATGCGCGTTATTAGCCAGCCAAATAACCAAACTGAGCTTAAAACCAGCTCGAAAATCATACCCGAGGCAGGGCAGAGTGAAGCATTTACACCTCAAATTTCGGTCTTGGATAAGCGCGGAAATAGAGTATCCGCCTCTCTAACCGTGAACATGCCTTTTGGTTCGGCCTTCATATCATCGTCCACCGGCGTGCTTCTCAACAATAGCATGGCTAGCTTTGCAGATAACCCCAATACATCGGCAAATAACAGCAATAAACCAGAGCTGAATGAAAGGCCGATGTCATATATGACGCCAACCCTTATAGAAGCACCAGGCTCACTCGCTATTATTAGCACATCAAGCGGAAAACACACCGCAGCCAGCCTGTTGTTAACTATTTTGGACTTCGTAGACAATAGACCTGTAGAAGAGTGGCCCTCTGGCCAAATTAAGTCAGGCGCGACTGATAGCGCGCAGTTACAAGAACAGTATCATAGCGACATGCAGGTTATTTATTTAGACAAAACAAAAGGGATCATCAAAGCCATTTCTGATTCGGCAGGCATTGGTCAGGCTATTGTTCGTTAACTCAAGCGCCGTTGTTCTTTGAATTAAACAGTAAGCCTGACTTCTTAAGAACATCCCAAACTACACCTCCTATCCCTTTATTTTTAAAACCCTTTATTCTTGTCTACACTGTAACCAAGACAATAAAGTTAACGTAGACTGAATCAAAACCGGAGCGAGAGTTAGATGATGGAAAAAGATAGAGCCGACGAGCATGAAGAGCTATCGGAAGAGCAGCGGATTTCAATGCTAGAAAAAAGCGTTACTGCCAACAAGGTAGTGCTGCTGATATTAGCGCTCACGCTCATCGTCGCGATTTCAGTCACGCTTACCACCATGATTATCTCCAGCATGGGCGAAGATAGTTCATTGGTAGAACAAGAAGCATTTATAAAAGTTCAACAGGAGCTAACAGCACTTAAAGAGCAAGTCGCAGCACAGCAAAACCTTATTGACAGTACGGAAGAAGCTTATGAGGATTTGAAAGGCCTACTTAACAATAGTAGTGCCCCCACGTTTCAGCGTATTTTGTTGCAGCAAGAAAAGAGTTATCAAGAGTACATAAAGTCAATGAAATCAGGGATGTATGATTTAGCCCATATGGTGCCCGGGTCACGAACCTGGCTGGAACTCTATACCGAACAGATGAATAAGGCCATTTCAATGAGCCAACAAAGAGAGCGGGAACTAAAACGGTTGCAAACGGGTGAAGTTTTGATGGAACCGGACTTTTAACGGCCATAACCAAGCCATATAAAAGCCATTAGAAGCAATAACTTATAAAAAAGCGGAGTCGCTAACACAAACTCCGCTTTTTTTTTGTTCTATGCTCCTACCTATTGCCTACATTAGAGGGGGCAAGGGCATTTCAGTACCATTTATATTCATCATCATATTCTCAAGCGTTGCTTCGGTTTTATAGCGCTCACCATCTTTTACAATGAGGTTTTGACTAAGCAATGCTTGTAACTGCTGCTGCATTTCAGGTCCGCCTTGCTCTAATAACTGAGCAGGAATAGACAACGACAAGTTCCCCTTAGTTGTCTTCAACAGGGCCCCCGGACCTGCATTACTGACTTCTTTTGACTCTGGCTGTTCAATATGAAGCAGGCCTTTCACATCACCTTTAGGTGTATTAACAAAGAGTTCAGAGACATCAATCTCCAGGCCTTTGTTAAGCAGCGCGGTAACATCCTGACCCACTCGTGCAAACTGCTCCATTTGCGCCATCGCCTGTTGCTGAGGGTCGCCAATCTGTGAAGTTTCTTCAAGTTTGTCGAATGTCTCCATTAATGCGTCGAACTCAATCATTGCCAGATTTTTCAAACTAAAGACCAGTTTATGATTCTTAAATTCATCTTCATTTAACTTAACGCTATCAATAGACATTTCAAACCCAGAGTCAACCCGGCCTTCCGAAGACTGCTCCGTCACAGAGCTCATCTCTAGTTTTTTGAGATCAAACCGCTGACCACTCTCCAGCCCTGTAATCGAATCCAAGGTCATGGTCATATCGCTTGCCCAGAGATAGTCAGTCAGCTGACTCCCTGTCTGCGTCATTGAGAATTGGCCGACTTTTATTTCTTCACCGCTCTCTCCTGACAGATTCATGCCTGGCCAATCAATACTTGCCGTTACCTGTTCGAGGCTGGATGGAATGTCTACGATCATTTCAAGTGCTGAAATAGAAACCTTATCACCGCTTTCGTCGTCGCTATAATCCACTTCAGGCGTCTTGGCGACCACTGAGGCATCACCAAATAAATTGACAGTTGTAATGACTTCAACCGGGGGCTTATCACCTAATAATTTTTCAAGTTCTGCGGTAGTTTCTTCGTCAAAAATTAGATGAGAGACCGCATTAACTGAATATACACCATGGGAATAGTGAGTTTTGAAACGGATTTCCTTAGGTAGCTCCTCATCAAACTCAGTTCGATCAAGCTGTATCAGGGTAATGGAGTCAGCAGCAAAGTATCCTCTATCATACTCTTCACTGATAACCGTAACACCCGCCTGATTGTTAAGCGCCTGGATTGCTTGATGATACTGACTCTCAGCCTGAGTACCACTCACATATGGCCCACCTAACGCAACCACTCCCAGACCCGCAAGCCCAACACCAACCAATTTATTCATCTATATACTCCATCGTTTAATCGTGCGCTCAAGTATACGTAACCTGACACGCCATAAATACAGCTAAGGCATTTATCCTTGTTGTTTAAAGGTAAGTAACCGCTTACTTATTTATTGCATTCAACATCAATTGTTAGCTTAACAATTGTACGTTTCATCGCTGCTTCAAAAACCTTTTTCACTCCCGGCTTAATTGTTTCTCGCCTTTTTACAGGCAGTTCTGGCCCATTCCTAAATGTCACAGTGCATTGAATTGCCTGCGCTTCACCATTCTCAACAAACGCCATGGCTTGCTGGCCTACCAGGCTCGACTCGGCAGAAACATCCAAACCATTAAAGTGCTCATTAATATATACGGGCGTCGCAAAAACACCTGGCGCGACGCTCAGCATAGCAACCAGTGTAATGAGTAGATGGCCTGCTCGACTCCGCGCTGTTTCTTTTCTCACCAATTTGAATCGCATTGCTCTTCCCTCCCAATAAACGTGCTATTTAGGTTCATAGTGCTGTTTGATTTCAGAGTCTTTGATATCAGGCCCCATAATAATTGCCAGCCACTTTGTCTCTTCACTGCTTTCAAATGCAATTTTCATCAACATCGTTAAAGGCACTGACAGCAGCATCCCAACAGGCCCCATTATCCACCCCCAGAATACCAGAGACAAAAATACAATAAGCGTTGATAGACCGAGCCCTTTGCCCATATAACGAGGTTCGATAACATTCCCCATAATTATATTTGCAAATAAAAACCCTGCGCCTGCTAGCGCTGCGGAGAGAGGCCCCAGCTGGATTAATGCAAGCAGCACAGCGGGAACAGCCGCAATAATTGAGCCAATATTCGGCACGAAGTTGAACAGAAAGGCCACAACGCCCCATAGCAAGGCATAATCGACGCCAACCACCAACAGCCATATGTAAATAACGAGCCCTGTCATCAAGCTAATGATTGATTTAATCGTCATATAGCTTTTTACATCATTAAGAAAGCGAGAGATATGCGCCATATGCATGCTGTCCTCACCAAAAGCGGCATGCAATTTATTCGGCAAACTGGAGCCTTCAAACAGCATGAAAATAACTGTAAGGATGATCATAAAGGAATTAGACAGCACACCACCGAGACTTCCCAGCGTATTTGCAGCAATTTTCAGAATAACACCGGGGTCAAAATGTTGCTTTATGACGCTCTCTGGCACATCGACCCCCCACCCTTCCAGTGTCCCGGTGAAATTAATAAACAATTGATGCAGCCGTTCCTGATACAAAGGAAGCTCTCTTGAGAAGTCTGAAACAGAGGATGCAATAATGGTAATAAATAGAAACTGCATCGCTGTAATGCCAACAACAACAATAAACAACGATATCCAGTCTGGCACGCCCTTGCGTAGCATAAACATAAAGGGGGGGGCACAGATAATGGCAAAAAAGCCTGAGAGTAAAAACGTGACCATCAAGGATTCAGCGGTTTTTATCCCTGCCACGACAATGACAAAAGCCGCTAATATGATGATTGTGCGCGATGCGCCTGAGAACCCTGTGTGATCCTGCATAGTATTTCCGTCCCTAGTTAACAGGGTTATGGCGAATATTGAAGCGCTACTATATTAAACCGCAGAAAGCGTTTCTAGTAATTTTTGTTGCACGCTAAAGCGCTCTTCCCCTTCAGCCGGATGGTTCAAGATATATTCCCCATCAGCCTGCAATAGCCAGCTGAGGCAATTATCCTGAAGGTAGTAGCCCAACTCTTCCTTAACTCGCTCCGCCAGCTTTTTGTCTTCTACCGGAAAGCAGGTTTCCACACGGTGCACCAGGTTTCTTACCATCCAGTCAGCACTGGAGCCATACACAACGGGTCGACCGTTATTTTCAAAGTAATGAACCCGTGTATGCTCTAGAAAACGCCCAATCACCGAGCGAACCGTGATGTTTTCTGAAACACCAGGAATTCCTGGCCGCAAGCAGCAGGTTCCACGAACGATCAAATCAATCTTTACTCCCGCCTGAGAAGCCTTAAAAAGCGCCTTCATCACTTTCGGGTCGGTCAACGAATTAATTTTTATAAGGATGTAGGCACTTTTCCCTTCTGCAGCATGCTGCGCTTCTCGCTCAATTAACTCAATCATCTTGCTGTGCAGAGTAAAGGGAGCATGGAAAAGCTTCTTTATTTTTAGCGCTTTACCCATTCCGGTTAACTGCTGGAAAATCTTATGCACATCTTTAACCAGCGCTTCATCAGCACTCATAAAACTATAGTCGGTATAAAGCCTCGCATTTCCAGCGTGGTAGTTCCCGGTGCCCAGATGAACATAACGCTTAAAACCACCTTCTTCTCGCCGTACGATTAAGATCATCTTCGCATGAGTCTTATAGCCAACCACACCATAAACCACGACAACACCGGCCTCTTGCAGTCGGCTGGCAAGCTCCAGGTTTTCTGCTTCATCGAAGCGTGCGCGTAACTCAATCACCGCAGTTACTTCCTTGCCACGACGGGCTGCATCAACAAGCGCCGCAACAATCTCTGACTCAGCTCCGGTTCTATACAGCGTCTGCTTAATCGCCACCACGCTAGGGTCTTTGGCTGACTGTCGCAGCAAATCAACCACCGGAGTAAAACTCTGATAAGGGTGTAACAATAGAATATCTTTTTGGCGGATGGCAGCGAAAATATCCTGTTTGCTGTTAAGAGGTTTCGGAAGCCCCGGTGTAAAACGAGGGTATGACAGGTCATTGCGGCTGATCAACTTCTCTAGATTCATCATCCGTATAAGGTTTACCGGGCCGCGAACCCGGTATAGCTCTCGCTCCGACAACCCAAACTCATCCAACAAAAACTGCACCAGCTCTTGAGGGCAGTTATCTGCAACCTCTAGCCGTACCGCATCACCAAACCGGCGGCTCAGCAACTCACCTCGAAGGGCAGAAGCCAAGTCTTCCATATCGTCATGAGCTAAAACCAAGTCGGCATTTCGTGTAAGACGAAACTGGTAACAGCCTTTAACATCCATTCCTGGAAACAGCTTATCGGCATGCTCGTGAATCATCGAAGACAAAAACACCAGGTTGTCCCCACCATCACACACATCATCGGGGAATCGCACCAGGCGCGGCAACGAGCGCGGCGCGGGCACTA
The DNA here is from genome assembly GCF_023650515.1 of Alkalimarinus coralli. Classification (NCBI taxonomy): domain Bacteria; kingdom Pseudomonadati; phylum Pseudomonadota; class Gammaproteobacteria; order Alteromonadales; family Alteromonadaceae; genus Alkalimarinus; species Alkalimarinus coralli. Next base: position 4,772,814 of record NZ_CP096016.1, on the reverse strand, counting down.
TCGCCATCCCGGTTTCCCGCCCAAAGGCATCTTGGCCATCAAGTTGCACAATAAAGTTCAGACTCTTGTTAACCAAACGAGGAAAGGGGTGCGAAGGGTCAAGCCCGATAGGGTTGATAACAGGCAGAATCTCGGCTTCAAAGTAATTTGCCACCCACTCAGCTTGTCGGTCATTCCACTCGCTACGGCGCAAAAAGCGAATGTTTTGCTCTTGAAGTTCTGGAATTAGCACTTCATTCAGTATTCGGTACTGCTCTTCAACCACCTCATGAGCAATCGTATCTATTTCAGTTAGTATCTGCTCTGGCGTTAATCCATCAGGGCCAACGGTTTCCCTTCCATACTTAATTTGATGCTTAAGGCCCGCCACTCGGATTTCAAAAAACTCATCCATGTTGCTGCTGAAGATGCAGCAGAACATCATCCTGTTGAGTAGGGGGTGGTTGTTATCAATCGCCTGTTTTAGCACTCGATAGTTAAACTGGAGATGACTGAGCTCCCTATTAATATAATAATCATGCGAGTTTAGATCTATTTCTGCTGATGCATCTGCTGCATTAACAATCGCAGGCATCTGCTTACTATTATCAGATTTTTTATTCGCTTTAGCGTCAGTCATGTCCGTTCAAGTCCTTTCCAGAGAGTGCTTGTTCTAGCTTAATGATTCTAGCTAACAGATACAGCGCATACTTTACGCGTCTGCTTTTAGCTTCTGCGCAGCTCGTTTAGCAAAATAAGTTAGGATGCCATCAGCGCCCGCACGCTTAATACACAATAGCGACTCCATCATTACCGCATCAAGATCCAGCCAGCCATTTTCAGCAGCAGCCACATGCATTGCATATTCACCACTCACCTGATAAACAAACGTGGGCACCTGCAGCTCAGATTTGACTCTGCGAACAATATCCAAATAAGGCATGCCCGGCTTGACCATCACCATGTCAGCCCCTTCCTTTAGATCAAGCGCAACCTCATGAATTGCTTCATCAGTATTGGCAGGATCCATCTGATAGCTGTTTTTGTTACCTTTACCGAGATTTGCAGAAGAACCGACTGCATCCCTGAACGGCCCATAGTAGGCCGACGCGTATTTGGCAGCATAGGACAGAATTCGCGTGTTGATGTGCTGATTTTCTTCCAAAACAGCTCTGATTTCGCCTATCCTGCCATCCATCATGTCAGAAGGCGCAACGATGTCAGCCCCTGCCTCGGCATGGGATAGCGCCTGTTTTTTCAGTGCCTCTACCGTTTCATCATTCAAAACATAGCCGCTATCATCAATAATGCCGTCTTGCCCATGGGTCGTAAAGGGGTCAAGCGCCACATCTGTTATCACGCCTAATTCAGGAAACTGTGCTTTCAATGCCCGTACGGCTCGCTGTGCAATACCCTGAGGATTCCACGCCTCCTTTGCATCAAGAGACTTGGCCTCAAGCGGCGTCACAGGAAACAACGCAACGGCCGGGATACCCAACGCCACAAGCTCCTCTGCCTCTTTTAACAGCAGGTCTATGCTCAGCCGCTCAACTCCAGGCATTGAAGGAACAGCTTCGCGCTGGTTCTCGCCATCAAGCACAAAAACCGGGTAGATTAGATCATCTACACTGAGTTTATTTTCTTGCATCAGACGGCGAGAAAAACCGTCAAAACGCATTCGGCGCATACGCGTTGCAGGAAACTGTCGTTGATTACCTTGAGACACTGATTTCTCCAGAATTCTAATTAATCACTATGTGAGAGGATAATATGTGAGCATAGCAAACGAGCGAACAAGCCATCATTGATATGCGGCAAGCAAGCCTTTATCGAAGGTTATCCGAAGCATACGTGATAGGAAAAAATAAATCACTATTGCGGCCAATAATGCTCAGCGGCTAACAAACAGAATTGGCCCAGCCCGATACTACCAGCCCGATACTAATAGTTGATTGCCAGGCTTTCGGGCTGGCTATTCGTCAGTTGTAAGTGCTGCCCATAGCTGGCATAAGTGATGTCAAAAAGGAATGCAGCCACCACCACAACCAAACCGCATACAAAACAGCCTACACCGCATAACTGAAAACCTAATATTCGGCGTCGCTGGCGCACATCATCGACCATTGATGACCAGTGACTAAAAGACGATGGCTCAGAGATTAGCAATCTGGCTCTGCCATTACGGCCCCTTTTGTCCTGCTCTTGGCAGCAGTCATCCTGACAGCGATAGTACGCGCCAATAATAAACAAACAAAACGTAAGTATCAGCGAAGCGAAGCAGATATGGGCAAACGACAGCCCAACCTCCGAGAACATTGCTCCAGCCATCAGCCCGGAAATAAGTGCAGTCAGCATCAGAATCAACATCATAGTCGGGCGTCCAACCCGGTTGTGGTGTCGTCTTGAGCGGCTAAACCTCAACTCAAGGGTTTCACCAACATGATATTGCCCTGGCTTTTCACAGTCGATCATAGTGAAACGAACAGGCTCACCATTAGAAAAGTATTGAACAACCGGATAAATGCCATACTGGCTGCTTCTGTGAGCGCTCAATTGTGAGGCATAGAGATTAAGACTTGGTGAAGCTAAACGTTGTTGCAGACCAGAATAGCGATGCAGAAACGCATGCTGCATCGAAACGACAGCCCCTCTAACCGTGTAGCCACTAGACAGAAACCGCACATAGTCCCTGGTGAGAAACCACCCTGCAGCCAGCAGGGTTAAGCCCATAGCAAGTATAAAAACGTCCATTGTTTCATCCTTGTTGCTGATGCTGCCAGGCAGCATTGACTTCATATTGTTATGGGCCAAGAGTATAAATAAGGTCTTCGACTCATACAACATTCTGTGACGAAACACTCAGCAAAAGTGTCAACCAGAACGCACTATTTTAGCTATCCGCAATACGATCCAGCGCTTTAACTCGACGAATTTCAACCTCTGAAAAGTGACGAGCACGCAGCTCGTTAATCTGCGGCCCCAAATCCTGTTCACTGAGACCTGATTTTTCCAGCTGCTGCTTCTCCGCACGATATTGCTGTAAACGTTGGTCCCAAGCCGCACGTTTTTCGTCCAGCGCCGCAAGCCTTGCAGCCCCCTCTTCTCCAAACTCTTGAGCCCTCAGCTGATGAATTTCAGCGGGCGATGCGTTGTTATTTTTAAGCCTGGCTTCTTCGGCTGCATAACGTTGATACTGAGTTGCCTCAGCCCGTTGTTCTCTAACGTGCTCCGGCAACATCTGTTCCAACTGTGCCATTTTATTCGCTTTTTCTGCCTCCGAAAGCCCACTATTATGCATTACAGTAAGCCTTTCCAGGGTATAACGATCAATCGCCTCTTCCTCTGCAAAAAATGCCTCTACAACACTGTCACTCATATGTGCTCGACGAGCATTAAACATCGCATCCAACCGTTCCGTTAACTGGGGGATTTGAGACTCGCTGAATGACATCGGGTTGAACTCCCCATACTGTTGTTCGAGTTCATACAGCGCAGTTTTGTAGGAGAGGTAATCCTGCAGGATGGCAAGTGCCTGCGATCTTGCAGGCTCTTGTAGCTGGGTCGAGATCGAACGGTGGATCCGGGCAGTGATTTCAGCGAGAGATTCTTCGCCAACTGTTGCCATAAAATAATCGAAATACCGTTTAATGCCGATCTCAACAATAAGGTTCCCCTCGTCATCAACTCTAAACCCGCCGTCAACCTCTGTTCCCCGCAACGAGCTTGGCAAGTCGGTATTCGATACGTCTATTTTGTTGGCTTCCTGTAGCAGCCTCTCTGCCACCATAGAGGCATTCCCTGCATTCTCTTTCACTTTCGCAGCAGAAAATTTCCTAGCCGAAGAGTTAGAGGGAGATTGGTCAAGGCTGTTAGGCATTGCCGCAACGTCAGACGCCGGATCACCACCCTGCCACAAATAGGCAGCAATAGAAGCAATAATCAGAACAGGAAGAGTCCATTTCAAGTAGTTCATGAGTAACCTATTTTTTATTTTTATCCATCAAACATATATAAAGAAAACGACGCCAATATGAACGTTCGTACCAGGATAATGACTATAAAGAATATTTCAGAACTAAAAAAGGGTGCATGTCGCACCCTGAGGAGTCAATTCTATGGGAATAGAAAGACAAAAGAACGAAAGCAGAACAATACCTGCTTTAGAATTTTTTCATTGCTTGCTAGATAGGCGCAGAGCCATAACTCATTGATGGCTTGCGCGGAGGATCAGCGCGCACATTGTTATCTACTTGGGTTACCTGACCGCCGCTATTTAAGAACGCTTCAACATCGCTCATTAACTGAGAGCGAACCTGAGCACGATCTGCTAAAGACAACGCCTCTGCATCATCTTTCTTTTTTGTTTTAGTATTAGTTTCTACTTCTGTTTCAAACATATGCATACCCCAACTATCGATCTTATTATTAAACCACTACTAAACATAGCTGCCATATAAAGACGTTTTAGCTATAAAATTTATTGTATTTATAGCTCACCTTAACGCCTGCGCCACAAAAAACGGACAACTTGTTTGTATTTTTTTGTATCTTTTTGTGTCAAATTTATGATACTTAACAGCCTGTTGGGGGCATTATATAAAGTGGGCGGCGAACTATTCAATATAAAACACTGTAATAGCTGACTTTTTTGTCATTTATTTTTAAACAACTGTTTGATTTTGACGCTCTGCCCACATGTTCACTGTTAGCCTTGGGGTTGCTGGTATAGCTCAGCCTGCATTTCTTGAGAAAGCGCCTTGATTTTCGGAATGATGGTTTGCATCTGCTGCTGAGCGAGCCCCATTGACTTTTGCATAAGCCGAGGCATCTTTGAGATTAGCTTTTTGCCGACAGGAGAATTGTAAAAATCAACCAGCTCCTTCAACTCTTCTTCTGAGAAAACATCTACGTAAACATCAATAAACTGGCCCTTTAGCTTGTTCCACGACATCTCTTCTTCCAGTATTTTATTCAGCCGCTGCTGATACTTTTCAGCCTCTGCCTGCCTCTCTTCCGGTACATTCATTTGCTTAACCGTCTGAGCAAACATTGCATTAACCTGTTTTGACATATTCTCTAATACTGCATCTGCTTGTGACGCTTTAAGCATCTCTTCAGCCAAAGCTCTCTGTTTCGCTTCATCTGCGCTTGCCACTGAGGCAACCAGTAGTAACGCGATCATTGCCAGTTTTTTGTACATCATGTACTCCCATATGAGTGTTGGATTACGCCGAAATAGCTCATTTGTATGATTCCACAATTCAAACTCATTTATCCAGAGAGATTAACGAATATTAATTTCGGACGCACATTGGCAACGCATGATGACTCTATCGATCACTCAATCTGAACTGCAAGCCTGCTCACTAAGTTGTGAAAAATATCGAATGAACTAAAAAAGGGCCGTGGTGATAGCGAAAACTTAAGGCGCAGGCTGCTGGATCGAGCATGCAAGCAGCTTTTCTCGCATTCGCTGCAAACCTTTTTCTCGTGCATAACGCACATTTCGCTCTGGGATGCGCTCGGGGTTACTGATACCCTCAAGCGCTCGCTCAATGCTCTCTTCACGAATCAGGTGAAGCGCCGGGTAGGGAGATCGGTTGGTATAATTGGCAGGGTCGTCGCCTATTGAATCAGCAAAGCAGTACTCAGGGTGAAAACTGGCAAGTTGATAGATGCCTTCATATCCATTTGCAGCCAATAGACTATTCGCTATTTCAGTGAGCGAGAGAAAGCCCTGAAAATCAGAGAAGCCGGAGGGATAAATCACAATCGTGGTTTCGATTTCCGCGTCATCATCCAACTTTATGCACTCAGCTATCAGTGCCATCAGCCCGTTTTCCAGCGCTGACTCTTCCTGCCCGACAGATCCCTCGTTCATGCAACGAGCCACGCAATAACGAACAGTATCGTTGTCCACTTCCTTTCTGGCAAACGGGCAGAAGTTGTCACCCACAACCACAGATGAGACCCAAGCTTTTGTATGCTCAATAACTTGCTCATCAGAGAGCATAGCGGCTGTCATTCCGAGTTACCAAAAGAGTTATGATATTTATGCAAGAAACAGGTAAAGGCCTGCTATCACTGCGTATGCGACTATACACCAGTTGAGCCGGGCAATGTTTTTGACCATTTGGGTTTTGTGGTCGGTTTTTAAATAAGCCAACAAACCAAACGCAGTAATAACCAAGGTAATTTCGGCAAAAAATACACCGAGAACAGTTGACGCCTGGGTACTTCCGCCCCAGAGCTGAATGTAGGATGTAAAGGTAATCAGTGTGCCGAAAACCATAAAAAATGCGGGGACAATCGACGCAACCAGCCACACCGTCTGTTTCTGGGGTTTATCAACGATATTTTCTTGAATCATTTAATCTACTACCTTAATAAAGACCACTCTGGAGCATTATACGAAGCGGTGGCCAACTTACCTTGACTCAGGTTATGAAACATGAAAAGAAGAAGAGGTGGTAGTTTTTATTTGTTATCTTCTGTTAATTAGCATTTTTGCTTATACCAGAGTAACAATGCCCGAACAGCCCTCCGAAGCCGTTCACCCAGCTCTTTTTTCCCCGTTAGCGAGCACTCGGATACTATCTCATCGGGGTTATTTTTCTGAACCACTCGCCGGACAAGAATAGGTGCTTCTTCAGCATCAAGAACGCCAGCAGAACCATGTATAAGCGCGTTCATTACAAGCTTAAACACCGCAAAACTGCAACTTTCATACATCCGCTGATGCTCAGAAAACACCGTCAAGTCATCAATATCTCTTTTACTCAGGGTGTATTCTAACTGAAAATTGGAATGCAACAGCCGCTGTATAATGCCGACGTCAAGCCCTCTAAAGCTGCCACTCAAGTCATAAATAAACTGCTCGGTAAAACGCTGCTGTGCCTCTTTGCGTAGCGCCTCAGCCGCACTGGAAACGGGGTTCATCACAATCACCGAATGCGTTCCACTGGCCGCATCTCGCTGAAACCCGAGCCGCAATACTGAAAAGCCAGCACTCAACCAGAAATCCAGCAGATCAGAAGTGGCACCAAAACTGGCTCCGATATAGTCCGCCTCATCATTACGGGCATACTTGAATACTTCATGAAGCAGTCGCCGCCCCAGACCAAAGCGGTGCAGTTTGGGGTGAACCGCTATACGCATCACCCGGTGGCCTATAAGGTTTGTCGCCTCATGAAAGCCGCTAAAGCTCGATAGTGATTGAGGTATTAAATGCCCTCTTGGCCGGCGACGCCCCTGCCAAATCATATCCCCCGTCGCCCTGTCCAGGCCACCTTCGCGAGCCACCAGCACCACAGCCACAACACAGGCACCATCAAACAGGGCCGCAATACGCAGTGAAGGGCCGTCTAGCAGCATTCTTAAGTCTTCAGGACTTGTGCGATAATGCGCCAAAACCAGCAGACCAAAGATTTGGTTAAGCAGCGCTTCATCCTGCGCCAGCGCCTCCTGTTCAAGCCACCGGCAAACAACAGAATCAGGCTCAAGAGATTTTCCCTCTTCAGGCTCTGAGGGCGAGGCATTTAATAGCAGGGAGTGAAAAACAAGCTGCTCAAGAGGGTCACCTTCCGCCCAACGGATAGGCGACTTAAGATGCAGAGACTGCCATTGAGGCGTTAGCTGATCCAGCACTTTGATGAAACGAACAGCAAACCCTCTTCCAGTCCCCTCGTAGCCATGAATAGTCGACGCGTAGACAATCCTGGAATAACGCTTCAACAACGCCTCTAACATTGGAGCAGGAATCGCAGCAGCCTCATCAACCAACACCAAATCTGCATCAGGCGACGCCGATATCAACTCATCAGGTGCGACAAAAGTAACCTCATTAACAGCATCCCCTTTGCTGGAGAATTTGGATCCATGACGCTTACCCGCCGGAAATTGCTTCTGCAGCATCAAGAAAGCGCTTTCTACAGAGTCAATAAAGGGCGCTGTCAGGATAATACGGGTCAGCCCTTGCCCTATCAGTTTAGCCGCTGCTATCCCTAGCGCTGCGCTTTTGCCCCTTCCTCGGTCAGAAGTTATCACCAATGGCCTTCGGCGATGCCCCGTCACCACCTTGCAAACAGCAGTGACCGCATGCTTTTGGTCTAACGTCAAACAGCCATCAAACTGCAAACGTTCAGAGCGCGGTTCAGCCTGAGCAATAGTCACAGAATCACAGGTGACAGGCTGCCCTTGATTCACGGTCAGAGCATGCTCTGAGGCGCAGATCGCATTCGCAACACGGGCAATAAATCGATGGTCTAGTTCGGAGCGACAAAAAGGCGGAGAGGTAACACGATCATAGTCTGGGTCATCATAGGCAGACCATTGGTTCAAGTTTGGTGCTAATAGAATAAACAACCCTCCTGACTGCAACGTGCCACTGATGGCACCAAAACCGTCAGGGTGAAAACCCGCATAGGCGTCCATAACAATGAGTTTTCGCTCGCTACCTAAGTGGCGTATGGCTTTTTTAGCGGGGGTAACATCGATATCAAGCGCTTGAGTATCATGACCGGACTTCAGCTCATCAGTCAGCCAGAGGGCAGAACCACCCCCTAATTGTTTGATAATCAACAGAGCCAAGTCTACCGCCCAAGCCCTGTCACCGGATAGAACCAGCAACCGTCTTTGTCTCGCAAGCTCCGCTTGCTGTTTTAACGCGATGACCGCAGCCAGGTAGTGCTCGTTATCCAAAGTTTTTACTCGATGTTATTACTTCAAGGGGCTGGTCTCCCCTCTCCATGCAACGCTTTTTGGGGTTGGCTGTAGAGCCCACCTTCACGACGCAATACCGTGCGCTTTCAGCACATTTATAAACGTTTCCGGCTCGGGGCGAACACGGTAGTTATCGGTCAAATCTGCGAATATTATAGTGCCTTTCTTGTCGGTAATCAGCACCGTGGGCATAACCGTATCACTGTCATATCCCAGCACCTCCATCCCTTTAGGGGTACCATTTTCAGCGCTAATACCCAGTATTTTTGCAGCATGATTATTTTTATCAACTAAAAACTTAAAAGGTACATTGAATTTCTCGGCTAACCCTCGGGTATTTTCATGGGGCTGAGGGCTAATCAACGCGACAGTGGCTCCCAATTCAGCCAGCGCCTGATACTGACCCGCGACTTCTTTAATCTGTGCCATACACAAAGGACACCAATTGCCACGATAAAAAATTAATAGTGCAGGTTGGCCCAGCAAGGACTCTGATAAAACCGTGTTTCCCGATTCGTCTTCCAGCTGAAATCCGGGCAACGCTTCTCCCGGTTTTAGAAATTCAGCCTCACTGCGCTGGAAGCGCGAATACCAGTAAACATAAACGCCGATACCCATTACCCCCACACCCAATGCATACACTAGCTGCCAAATAAAGGACGCCCCTCCCCAGCCTAAAACAACAGCAAGCAGCGCACCAACGCCGCTCAAGGCCTGAAACGCAATTAGATTTGGGCTGGTACGAACAACATCAGCCAGAAAAAGTCTGACAAAAAAGAACATCATCGGCCAAACAGCAACCGCCACGCCAGTCCATCCACTATTGATGCCCAACTCCCACAAGCCCACTACTGAGTGAATGGTCGCCACGACCAGCAAAGTAACATAGCTGGAAATAAACACAGATTTAAGCAAGTTATTCATAGTTTGTTATCCTGATGACTAAAAGTGATTGTTTTTGCTAACCCAAAACAGCCAGTGACAGTTTGATCATTTGATGCATCTCGGCTTCATCGCGCCCTTCCCTCGCAGCAACGCGTAACCCTTTCGTCAGCGTCATAAAAAATGCCGCCAGCGCTTTAGTGTCTGATTCAGGCCCCAGATAACCACTGGCTTTTGCAGACTCGAAACAGGTTTGAAACGCCAACTCTATCTCCTGCAGTTTATTTGCAGCGGCAGATGCCAGTTCGTCATCCAGCCCGGACTGCTCCAGTACTGTATTAACCAACATGCACCCTCTTCGCCGCTGCTCATCTGACAGCGAAAACAAAACCAGCTGATAAAACTGAGTTATCGCAATCTTGGGGTCTGCTATCTGCAACAAAGGCTGGCACGCCATGCGCCCCAGTTCCGAGAACTGCTCCAGCGCCAGCAAAAAAAGCGTCCGTTTGTCGCCATATGCCGAATACATGCTGCTCCTGTTTAACCCCATACAATCGAGTATTTGTTGGACTGATGTTCCTTCGTAACCTTGCTGCCAGAACAACTGGGTCACATCGGCCAGCGCTTTCTGTTTGTTAAATGTTCGAGGTCGCATATTCACCTGCTCGTGTTAGCCAGCATCCAAATAAAGTAACGGATATTTTGGAACAATCATTCCAATACCTGCAATTAGATCATAAGGGAACGATCATTCCAATACTAAAATACATCTAGCACCTTGACTCAATAGTGTGAACAATGATTCACTTATTAAATTATGAATATAAATTCAAACTATTGATAACGGCGAATGAGACAGAACGAATGGCTTACCGTGAAACAGTTAAAACAAAAACAAAAAAAGCGGAAATCAGAAACAAAATTTTATTATCAACCCGCAACCTTGTTTTGAAGGGCGGTTTTCGCGAAGCCACGGTCAGTGCAATTGCACAAGATGCAAACGTAGCAACAGGCACGGTTTACCGGCACTTCCCATCCAAGTCCGAACTGTTTTCCGAAGTGTTTCGCACCGCAACAGACATTGAAGTAAGCAAAGTTGCTGAAGCAATCAATTTGGATGACACCGTCAGCAAACGCCTTATAGCGGCGGTTAACTGTTTTTCAAAACGGGCCTTGAAAGCCCCCCAGCTTGCATGGGCACTCATTGCCGAGCCCGTTGACCCGGTTGTTGACGCTGATCGGCTAACCTATCGGCAAGCCTACGCAGAGCTGTTTGAGCAGTTAATCGACGAAGGTATTCAATCAGGTGAACTCCCCAAACAAAACCCATCCATAACAGCAGCGGCATTGGTTGGTGTGATGGCAGAGTCGTTGGTCGGGCCTCTCTCTCCGCCCGGCAGAATAAAACTGCATAACTCCCAACAACACGCGCCAGCGTGCGCACACTCACAAACAACCAATAAAGATGTCGTTATCGACAAAGATGCCCTAATCAATTCAATTTCACGATTCTGCGTTCAAGCAGTGACAGGCCAGGAATACTCCTCATGAAAACACATTCAACAGATCCAAATCGCTACTTCGCCAACACTCACACCGTCGAAAACCAGCCGCCTGAACTTGAGAATATAAACCTTTTCGAGCAGGACATCGCGCTAAAAGAAGCGGTGGAGAGAGAAGGTGCGGGCTGGGCCATAGATGAAATATCGGCATTCGGGCAAAAAGTGGGTGAGGCAAAATATATCGAGCTCGGGTTCCAGGCAAACGAGAACAAACCGGTGCTTCACACCCATAACCGCTTTGGACACAGGGTTGACGAGGTAAAATTTCACCCGGCTTATCATCAGCTAATGAAAAGCTCAATTGAAAACGGCCTCCACTCATCCCCCTGGACAAACCCTAAGCCGGGCGCGCATGTTGCCAGAAGCGCAAAATGCTACCTCCAATCACAAATAGAGGCTGCCCACGGCTGTCCAATTACCATGACCTTTGCGTCGATCCCATCACTCAGGCGACAACCTGACTTAGCCAAAATTTGGGAGCCACTCATCACTTCTCGCCAGTATGATGAGTCAAACCAGCCAGTCTCTCTTAAACAGGGCGTCACGATAGGTATGGCGATGACAGAGAAACAGGGAGGCTCTGACGTAAGAGCCAACTCGACCAAAGCTTACCCGGTTGGCCAGCCAGGGGGTGGTCAGCTCTACGAACTGGTCGGGCATAAGTACTTTGTGTCTGCCCCTATGTGCGATGCATTTCTGGTTCTTGCTCAGGCCCCAAACGGGCTGTCTTGTTTTTTAGTTCCCCGCTGGAACGAAGATGGCAGTAAAAACCCGCTTCAAGTACTGCGATTGAAAGATAAAATGGGTAATGTCGCCAACGCATCCAGTGAAACCGAACTGCGTGGCGCATTAGGCTGGATGGTCGGAGAAGAAGGACAAGGCGTCAGAACCATTATCGAAATGGTGTCACTGACCCGTTTTGATTGCATGATGGGGTCATCGTCTGGCCAGCGACTTGCCGTTGCTCACGCTACCCATCACTGTCATTACCGTAGCGCATTCGGGGCCAAACTGGACCAGCAGCCGCTAATGCAAAATGTACTCGCCGACTTAGCGCTTGAGCAGGAAGGGTCACTTGCGTTTACCATGCGCATGGCGCGTGCACTGGATAATCAGCATGATGAGTCTGAACAACTGCTCATGCGCCTGGGCACAGCGGTTGGCAAATACTGGATCTGCAAGCGCACCCCTAACCATGCCTATGAAGCAATGGAGTGTATCGGGGGCAGCGGTGTGATGGAAAACAGTATCTTCCCCAGAATGTTTCGAGAGTCCCCCGTCAATGCCATTTGGGAAGGGAGTGGAAACGTGCAGTGCCTGGACGTACTGCGCGTGATGTCAAAAGCGCCCGCTGCAGTTGAAGCATTTTTTGATGAAATAGACCGGTCAAAAGGAGCCAACAGTACCCTTGATAATTACGTGCTGAATCTTAAACAAGCGTTTACCGACCTGAGTAATATAGAGTACCGCGCTCGAAACATTGTTGATCGTTTAGCCCTAGCCATACAAGGTTCATTACTGGTGCGTAACGCCCCCTCAGCGGTTAGCGATCTTTTTTGCGCATCCCGCCTGACCAGCAACGGCGGCCACAACATTGGTACGATGCCATTAAGCGGAGATTGCGCCGCGATCATTGACAGAGCAAGACCCAATGTTGGCTGCTAAACAAACGGCACGACATTAGTATAAATCGACCGCGATACAAGAGCGCCTTCGGGCGCTTAATCTGTGACTTTTTACGCCAGCCCCCAATCTAACGTTTATTTAACTTGAAAGCATTGCACTGATCATTAGGATGCTCTTATACGAATACGGTTGAGCTTCTCCTGCCCAGATCACAACCAATCAAACGCCAACAAACCAGTAAAAGGCTAACTATGAACGAAAACCAACGCCAGCAAAACCGCAGCAAGTTCACTTTCGCATTTGCGGCTTTTGCACTTGGTATGCTGATTTCTGCCACCATAATGAATGCAGCAAAAACACCCTCAGAAGAGCAGACAGACGCACTTATATCATTTAAAGGGTCAGATTTTACACTCAGTGACCTGCCAACCAGTGTCGCTATGCCGTACTATGAAATGGAACACGAGCATTTTGAGAAACAACGCGCCTTCCTGGAAGAGGCTGCACTTCAGCTAGTCGCTGCTGAACAAGCTAAAAAGGAAAATATTTCAGAAGAGGCGGCGCGAGAAAAACTACTTGCCGTCTCACCGCCATCTGAAGAGGATGTCAACCGCTTCTTTGAAGCCAACAAAGAGCGCATCAGCAAGCCGCTTTACGAGATAAAGGACGATATTACCCAGTACCTGATGCAACAAAAAGTCAGAGAAAAGCGTTTTTCTGTATTGGGCGAGCTAGAGAGCAAAGGGGAATTTGCGCTGCTTATTCGCCCACCTAAGTCACCCGCCGTTACGATTGAGACTGAAGGCTACCCAACCACGGGAGGCGCTAATGCTAAAGTTAAAATTGTCGAGTTTGCAGACTATCAGTGCCCACACTGTAAAGACGCCAGCCATACCCTGCACAAGCTGCTCAAAGAGTATGGAGATCAAATCCAGTTAACGTATATGGACTTCCCTATTAACCGCTCTGGTATTTCAAGAAAAGTAGCCGAAGGGGCGGTGTGCGCAGACCAACAGAACAAGTTTTGGCAATACAATAACCTGGCATTTGAAAAGCAGGCTCAGCTGACAAATAACTCACCGACTGAGCTAGCGGCGGAACTCCAACTCGATAGTGAAAAATTTCAGGCCTGCCTGAGTGATGAAAGCACAGCACAGAAGGTGAAAAAATCTGAACTACAGGCGATCAATTTGGGTATTCGAGGCACACCTGCAATATTTGTTAATGGTCGAAAGCTTGAAGGCCATGAAATTGAGCAAGCGCTAACACGGGCGGTGAAAGAACTACTTTAGATCTGCGCCTAGGTATAAAAAGGACAGCGTATTAAAAAAGGGCAGAGCATTAAAAAAGTCTGATATCAAAAAGGCCAGCAGATTAACTACTGGCCTTTCTAATCAGCAACACAACTCAGCAGCAGAGTGAACTACCACTGAATCGGGGCTTCGCTTGAACCGGCCGTGGGCCTAGCCTCTTTACTGACAGGCGTGTTATTCGCCCCCTCCTCTTGTGTGATTAGCCGAACAACCGCCCCTTTTTGAACCCGCTTTAATTCACCATCGATTAACTCAGCAATAGCATACTTAGGCAACACGGTAAGCACACTTAACTCGCCCAACTTACTACCGTCTACTTTAATGGGCATTCCGGTATCCGGGTCAACTATTTTGCGACCTTTGGTAAACAGTTCAAAACGGTCTCCTACCTTGATCCTATCGCCGCCCTGGTTTAGATAAATTTCTGATTGACTAACCACATCCATCACCTTGACGGGATAGATCACATCCATGACGCCTGAAACCACAATATTGGCAACAGCATCTAGTGTAACCGTATTCTTTTGGTCTTTTTTTCGTGGAAACTCCTGAGACACCGTGTCAGCCCACATAACCTTCTGAGTAGCCACCTCTATGACTTGATAAGACAAGTCTATTCGGTCAACCATTTTCGTGTCAGTCATGCCATAGAACGTTGATATCTCAACTTTAGTGGATAAGTCGAAAATATTTCCCACCACCATAAAGTCTGCTCCCAACACCTGACCTAACCGGCCCGCTTCACTTGCCGGCACATGTTTAGACGATAGCAATCGAGTCTCAGACTCAAACTCTTCGCCATAATCACGATTTAATACCGCAAACTTGCGAGACTGAGTAAACCCAGACTGAATACGATCTTTTAATCGTTTCGACAACTGATATGCATTCGTCGTTTTACCTTGATCGTTAACGGCAAAGGTGGCCGTTGCAAACCGAAACGGCATTATCGCAATACTTTTACGGGTATCGTTTTTGATGTCTGACTGGAATTTAGGAATATTGGCTAAAACAGTCACCTCCCATGACGACTCGCCTGCTTCAGGTTTTACAACCTCAATCACCTCATATGAATCTATCCAGCCTTTTGACCGCGTATAAATATCTTCTTTAACGCCGGCTTTGGCTGTCGTTGTTTCAGAAGACCCCGTTGCTATTTGTTGAAACTCCATCTGCAACTGTTTCTCAGTGCCAATTTCTAATCCGCGAACCTGTCTAACCGCTTCGAGCAACGCAGCGGCCAGTGCTTCTTGGTAACTAGAACCAAACCCCGACGTCTGGCGTGATTCCATAACGGTCTTGGCCATTGAGGTGCTAGTATAGATCACCCCCAGTAGTACATAGCAAAGTATTTTTTTCATTTTAAAAGCTCGCGTCTGATTCAAAATCAGCACTTTGGTGCAGTTTGTTTTGCTGCTTAGCCGGTTTAGGTTGAGTAGATTTGGCCGGCGCCTTATTAAACTTCTGAGTTGCGGCATCTCGTGTAAACGGACTCCACATCAACACCTCCCCGACGATAAGATGACCAGTATCCGGATGGTTAGCGGTCCAGGTTTTTATAGTCGTCATGCCAGTGATTTTGGTACGGCTATTTTGCTTAACATAATTATCAATGAGTTTTCCCACATTGACTTGTTCTTCTTCTGTCAAAATGCCATCTTGAGAAACCTGATTAATCTGAGTGCTGCTCAGCAGCTGGGTTTTGTCCTCGAGTGCGACAGTGGCATTAACAAACTCGGAAAACTGTGCTGAGGCAAAACTTTGGGAGGCACTCTTAGCCGCTTTTATCGCCATATCGACTTTGAATTTTGAATCATTATTAGTGGCGCGAACCCCCGATTGCCCAAACGCCACAAGCGCCGGGTTACCAAATTCATCCGTTAAAATACGCACGCCATGTTGAAAAATATAGTTTTCCTTATCTCCAACACTCGCCTCTATTTGCTGGGGAACACTCGATTTACCGGCAATGCGTTGGCTTTTCGAAGCCCCTTTACCTCTGGAGATCGCTTTTGCCTGTTCCTCAAGTTTTTGAGAATAGACAATCATGACCCCCACCGATTTCTGGTCTTCAAACGATGCTAATGTTCGAACGCCTGCCACGTTAGACAGCGCTTTTACGCTGATCGTCTTTTGAAACGAATCCTCTGCAAGACGTTTTTTCTCTGCAGAGCCAAATTTTGAAGGATCTTCCCCTGCTTCTATTAATAGCTCATCAAGTTTCGTTTCAGCCAAAGTGGCGACTTTGTCTGTCATTCTGTTTAAATAGTCATCGTTGGCTGCTGCTTTCTCAGGATCAAAATCCCGCTCATCCTGAAAGAATCGCTGCATCGACTCAGAGGCAATTTGGCGCCTTTTAGTTTTCACAAACTCGCCTTTCGCTGCTAGTAATGCTGATTCAAAAGCTGCTACACGCGCATCAGCAAACGCTACATCTGTCGGAGAAAGACTGATATTGGCTTGCCCCCAGCCAATATAGTACTGCTTCACCGGCACACCTTGATCATTGTATTTAATGTTCTGACCAAGTTTCATGCCACGCTTAGATAGATAATTATCGCGCTTTATTTCCAAATCATTAGCAGAGAGCTGATCTGCAACCGGGAACATATTTGATGCTTCAACACTCTGTTCTTCGATCGAGGCATTACTCCCTGAGTTTTCTGCCATTACTGCATCTGTCTCTTTGCCCCCCTCATTTTGTAAGGCCAAGTGCTGAGGCGCTACTGGCACATGGGGCGCGGGTGGCGCTTGCGCATCTGCCAGTGAAAAACCGGATGCCGTCATCAATACGGCAGCCAAACCTAATTTTTTTGTTGTCTTCATTATCTCATCCTTAATCATGAATGGTTACTTACCCAACACCTAGTATTTTCAACAATACCTATATCTATCAATTAAAAAAGCCGAAAATGCTTTGTGAGAAAAACAACTTTCGGCTTTATGCTTTAGCTTAGCGTTTAAGCGTGCTTACAGAGACATAAAAGACTTCTCACCGGTCTTACGTATCTCTTTCTCCCCAGCCCACTCCATAATGCCACTCTCAAGATTGACTAACTTGAGCGTGAACTTGTAGTAAACATCCTGCGCGCCACTATTACGCTTCACAATGCTGGACATATTGCCGTACAACATGAATTCTGCACCAGTCTGCTTGCCAAATGCCGCTGCTTTGCCTGGGTCAACCATGCCGCTCTCGGTCTGGAACTTCATCTGTTCCTGTATTGCTTTTACCGCCGTCATATCAACAAAGCGAAACTTCCCTGATTGAAGCAGTTTAGTCTGAACGGTATCAGTAATGGATTCAGTATCGATATGTTCCGTTGTTTTGTTCTTTATTTTATCAACAAATACAACAGGACGGCGGGAGCTTGTCATTTGCACAATGGGTGGAAAGCTAATTAAGTCATCCACCAGCTTCGCAGCAATAGACTGCAGATCAGTTGAACCAAACCCTATGGTGGTGGTTTCAACAGCCGTCGCATCACCATACTGTATTTTTGGGCCACTGGAACAGGATGCCAATATAAGCGCAGCCATAATGACTGCAAAAAACTGTACTAATTTCATCGATTTCTCCATGGTTGGTTTTTATATTCAGTCCTGAACTAGGATCTTAAAAGCATTCACCGTAGGGTTTGGCGCGACGCCCTGAACGGTTTTGGTTTCGTAGGGAGTGATACTAATCGGTATCCACGGACGGCCATCAACCGCGACTTCAAAACCATTTTTATCTAGCCATTTAAATTTATATTGGAAGTTGAGATCACTTCTGGAGTCATTTTTAATCGACACCTGCGCCTTTAGCAAATCCCCCACAAAACCTGTTTTGCTGTCGGCTATGGACAAGCTGTCAGATAATAGCCCACTATTTGATTCGATAATCTGAGTCGTGCCATCATCATTAACCGTCACCGTCGCCGTTTCATTAACGGCACACCCTGCCATTGCAGATATTCCACCTGCAATAATTACGGCTTTCAATATCGCATTTCGCATTTTCATGCTCCTTATGAAGATATAAATTATTGTATTAGTTAAAGCTCATATACCTGAGTTATCAAGTTATTATTTGCGTTAACCACCCTGACAAACGTTGTTTTTTTAGGTTTAACATTCAGAGCGAGCGAGGTCTGAGCTATTGGCGTGGAAAAGTTAAGCTCTCTTACCCCTTCATCAAGGTTAAAGCGCATAATTTGCGCGGTATGCGGGAGGGTCAACCAACTTCGCCGGTCAGCGCTCTCGGAAACAATATTGTATAGGCTGGCCATCAGCTGGCCCGCCGCCCCGCCATTTTTTTCAGCCTGCTTCTGCATTTCATACTTGGCGAACGCTCTTAACGTTTGCCGCACAATCAAGCCGGGGATGCGCTCCTTAAGATCTTTAACCGCCAACGCGCCGACATCAACCACAATCTCCGTTCTTCCCAATTCATTAAAACGGTCATCCATTACTTTTAATGACTGACTGACCGGCCACTGGTTCACATCATAATAGGGGAACGCCAACGAAAAAAAACCGCCATCAAAAGTAGGTATAGGTAGCTTAATTTCGCTTTTTGCCGGTACAAAACCATCTTCAAAAAACACCACGATGGTGCCTTGGTTGTCTTTGGCGATATTAACGTTGTCACCGGAGCTACCGCCCTGTTTAAATGCAACCCTTTCAATATCCTGCTTAATGAACGAATTATCGGGGTTTATTTCATAGGCTTTTTTGTAATCCACTAACGCCGAATTAAGCTCACCTGTTGCCTCCCAGAATGCGGCCGATGCGTAGAAGGTATAGGCATTCTGGAATGAACTCTTCACGCTGCCAGCGACTGAATCAAGCCCTGAGAAAGCCTCCGAGAGCGTGCTCATATCAATATCATTTTCTGCTGCTTCGTCATATGCCTCAGCAACTTCCTGCTCATGTTTCTCCAGAAGAATTCTCTGTTCAAGCGCTACCTTTCTAAACTCGACTGATGCACCCTCCAGATCTTTCTCTCCCAAATAATTAAACGCCTGATGGTGATGAGTAAATATGCGCTCATAGCCTGCCCCCTTATACGGGATCGCATTGTCGTTAACTAAAAGAGAGGAGCCTTGAGCGGCAGAATCTGAAAGTTTAACCGTCGATTCAAGATCTTGTTCATCAAATCGGGATATAACTAATTGGAAGTCTTGTTTGCTATCAGCAAAGCGAGAGTGCAGTTGAGCGACGCGCCCTCGCTCCATCATATAGAGCATGGCATCTGCACTGTCTCTTTCTTCACTCAGGTCAGACAAAACCTTATCGGCCATCACATCAGTTTGAGCCGGGCCTATCGCCTTCTTAAAAACTACCGCCTGATTAGGATACGCATTGAAGAGAGATGAGGTTGCACAGCCCTGAAGCACCGCAAACAGAATGACCGGCGCAACGCTTCGGCAGATACAAATAAACCACGCCATAGAACAAAACTCCTTATTTCTCGCAGGCAGTGTATATTCAAACCGCTCATAATGCATTAAGCCGAAGTGTAAAGGCAACGTAATTTTATGCTCCCAGGTTGACTCTTAACATACATATTCATACTAATTAAACGTACATAGCGATACTAATTAAGCATACATAGCGATACTAACTATAGGTGCATAACTGTATGGCTGGAAGCCGTGTTACTGCGCTCTATCGCACCTCTGGTTATCTTATTCCCGACAGTCTATACTACGCCCCATTATTTACGAATTCATTGTCCCTTTATTCCTACATACAGGGGCTTGCGATACTGTTTTTACACTGTCAATCAGAACCTATCGAGCCAGTAGCAGAACGTAGTCGTTAACACTCGAAGATAAGCTTATGCCACAACAGAAAAAACTGGCTCTCGCCAGCATAAAGAGTATGTACCGGGTTTTCACTGTACCCGAGGCTCCAGACTCTACCCTCAGCCAGATTGACAAGAATATTTCTCGAAATCTTGCTGGCTTTTTACAAGACCATATTGTGGCAGTGGAAAAAGACCTCTCCGAGGTGGAGAAAGATTTCTCCGACGCAAAAATCCCCGACAAACCAATCTTTGTCTCGGAGCAGACCCAGTTTTTACTTGATAAACTGGTCGCTCAATCGGTACACACAGCATCTCCCAGCTTTGTAGGCCATATGACCTCGGCACTCCCCTATTTTATGCTGCCATTGTCCAAAATTATGATTGCACTCAATCAGAATTTGGTAAAAACCGAGACCTCAAAGGCGTTCACTCCGATGGAGCGTCAAGTAATGGGGATGTTGCACAGGCTTATCTACGATCAGGATAACGAGTTTTACAAGCGCTGGATGCACGATGCCTATCATGCGCTTGGCTCGATGGCATCAGGGGGTACGGTCGCCAACATCACCGCACTCTGGGCGGCCAGAAACCTGGCATTCCCAGCTGAGGGAAACTTTAAAGGTATCAACCAACAGGGGCTGTTCAAAGCCTTAAAGTACTACGGTTACGAAGGCGCAGCAGTCGTTGTATCGAAGCGCGGTCACTACTCCCTCAGTAAAGCCGCTGACGTTCTGGGTATTGGCCGTGAAAACATGGTGGCGATTGAAACCGACGAAAATAACCGAATCAAACTTGATGAGCTACGCAAGAAGTGCATTCAACTTCAGAGTGAAAAAGTCAAGATCATCTCAATTGTCGGTATCGCAGGCACCACCGAAACAGGCAATGTAGACCCGTTAGATGAAATGGCAGAAATAGCCAGAGAGTTCAAAGCACACTTTCACGTTGATGCGGCATGGGGCGGACCGACCCTTTTCTCCAGACATAACAAACACCTACTGAAAGGCATTGAAAAAGCAGACTCTGTTACCATCGATGCCCACAAACAGCTCTACGTCCCGATGGGAGCAGGTTTAGTTCTGTTTAAGGACCCAACCAAGCTGAGTTCAATTGAACACCATGCCCAGTACATAATACGAAAAGGCTCGAAAGACCTGGGTAGCACCACATTGGAAGGCTCTCGCCCGGGTATGGCCATGCTTATACATTCAGGGTTAAGAATCATTGGCCGAGAAGGTTACGAAATCCTGATTAACCAAGGCATCGACAAGGCCCGCTCTTTCGCCAAGTTAATCAAGCAAAACGATCTGTTTGAGCTAATTACCGAGCCTGAACTCAATATACTGACCTACCGTTATTGCCCTGGCAACGTGCAACAAACGCTTAAAACCTCATCCCCAGAACAGATGGAGAGGATTAATACCCACCTGAATAGAGTCACTAAATATATACAGAAGGCGCAGCGGGAACTAGGGCGAGCCTTTGTTTCCAGAACACGGCTGGAACCCATGCAATATCAGGGTAGGCCCTGCGTTGTATTCAGGGTTGTCCTGGCAAACCCCCTGACCACCGTAGAAATCCTTGAAGAGATCCTGAGCGAACAGGCTGAGATTGCCCAGCACGCCAAAATTGCAGGAGAAATGGCGGCGTTGGAAAGGTTGTGTGGTGACCAAAGCGACAAAGCCAACGCTGGCTAACTGAAGTGCTGAATAAACATAGCATCATACAAAGGTTAGGGCTGGAGCCACACATTGAAGGAGGCTACTTTAGACGTACCTTCGAATCGACGCACTCAACGCAGCACAACCAATTGGCGATGAGCGTCATCTATTACCTGCTGACGAACGACTCGCCTATTGGTGCATTTCATCAGAACAAGTCAGACATCATTCATTTCTACCATTCCGGCTTTCCAATTGAGTACACACTAATAAGCCCAGAAGGCCAGCTGACACGTTACATCCTTGGCCCAAACCTGGAAGACGGGCAACAATTTCAACTGTTAGTCGAAGGCGGATACTGGAAAGCAAGCCGTTTATTGGAAGGGGATTACGGGCTGATCAGTGAGTCAGTCTGCCCTGGATTTGAGTACTCAGACATGCAGATTGCATCACAAAAACAGATGCAATCCTTATATCCTGCGCTTTTTGATGAGATAAAGCATCTCATCAAGAAAGATAGCGGTGCTCGTTAGCCGGATACTTATTAGTAGAGAGCCGCCTCATCTTCAAGCACATCTTTAATAATCTCTATAAAAATCCGGTCAGCGTCACTGTGCACCTCGGGAATCCTGACAATGGTTTCGGCACTAATGGCTTCAGCAATTTTTGCATCGGCATCCGGTTCATTCTTAAGATTTCGCGCAATATCCATGCACTTGCTGGCAACCGTTGGATCACTCAAAACCTTTTTGATAAAGACTCGCAACTCTGAAATTATTTTAGCCTGTCGGCTCTCTTCAGCACTACTCATACCCATACTCCCAAATACAAAGAATTAATGCCTTCAATTTTACCTCTATGTAAAACTGGTGCCAGCATACTATGCCTGATTATAACCAGTTGTTATTTAAGGGCGCCAGCAGGCATTATGAAAAGTTACTCACCATAGACCTGATTCCGCCCATTTTCTTTGGCTAGATAAAGGCTTTTGTCTGCCGAGTCGATTAGTTGGTTGGGGGCCTGACCTGCCTTCTTTTCAGCGCACCCGGCGCTAATCGTAATATGCTTGGCCACAGGAGAAAAATCATGAGCAACTTGCTGCTGCGCAACAGATTCCCGCAGCCGATCAGCGACAAGCATCGCGCCTTCAAGCGACGTATTTGGCAACAACACGACAAATTCCTCACCGCCGTAACGAGCAACCATATCCGTGGGCCTGAGAAGGCTGCTAACCAACGTTTTCGCAACCAAACGTAAACAATCATCCCCTGCCAGATGGCCATAGTTATCATTGAAGGTCTTAAATGAGTCAATATCAATCATCACTACAGACAGAGGCTGGTTTTCACGGCTGGACCGCCCCCACTCTCGCCCGTAGTGCAGCACAAACCCTCGTCGATTATTAAGCTCCGTTAGTGCATCAATATGCGCTAACCGAGAGAGCTCTTTGTTGGCGATTTGCAGCTGCTCTTGAATCGCAGCAATTCGCCCCATTGCCTGAACCATTGACTGTAATACCGGGCCGTTTACCGGTTTTGCCAGATAGGCATCACCACCAGCATTAATACCTTCTACAAAGTGCTGATCTGAAGAGTTAGAGCTTAGAAAAACAATAGGGATCCAGTCACCAGAGAGCCTTGCACGAATTCTTTTAGTGACTTCAAACCCATCTATTCCTGGCAGCTCGATATCCATTAGCACCATATCAATCTGGCTCTGATCGAATATCTCCATCGCACTTTCACCACTCTCCACCGATATGACACGATGACCAAACTGCTCGACATAGGCAGTAACGAGCTGACGAATAGCCCGACTATCTTCTACCAACAATACATTCATGTAGTTTTTTACAACCCAACAGCTATTTCTGACAAGAACTACTTATACTATAGCCAAAATTTCATCGTTAATATGGAATAGATCAAAACCAGGGGAGGATGGCGAATTAAAGGTGGGTATTCAGAAGGGAGGCAGCAGCTCACGTTTAAACTGCTGCCTGAAGGCCGTTATGGCATCATGATTCCGCGGATAGTAAAGAACAGCATGGCAGCCAACAATGCGGATGCAGGTACAGTAATAACCCAAGCCGCTGCAATTTTTGCTAAATGAGAGCGCTTAACCAACTCCTCGCGATAAACCAGCTTTAACCGCTTTCGCTCACTTTTAGGCAAGTGAACATCGGCCTGCTTGGCTTTCAGCTTCTTCAGCATCTGATCCATCTCATCAACCGATGCTTTTTTGAAGTCTTCCAGGAACTTCTTAACTTGCTCCCTATCCTTGCCTTCGTGAAGCTCCGCTATGGAGTGCAACTGGCTGGCATAACTCACCTTCAAATACTCTCTTAAAAAGCCCACACCAAAAATACCACCAACCGCGATATGCGTAGAACTCACAGGGAGCCCTAATTGAGAGGCAATGATAACCGTAATTGCCGCGGCCATCGCCACACAGAAGGCGCGAATTTTATTTAGTTCGGTAATTTCAGATCCAACCGTTTTAATCAACTTCGGACCATAAAGCATCAGACCAAGAGAAATACCAATAGCCCCCACCATCATTACCCATATAGGAATATGCGCTTTCGCTGATATACCGGCGTTCACCAGCGAATCGTTTATAGCCGCCAACGGACCAACAGCATTCGCCACATCATTGGCTCCGTGAGCAAAGCTCAACATCGCCGCAGCAAATATTAACGGCACAGTAAAAAGTGCATTCACGCCGTCTCTTGAATTTTCAATGGTATCTGCCAAGCGTGATATCGCAGGCTTAACCAAAAACAGAACCACAATAGCTGCAGCAAGGCCAATACCGCCTGCTGCCAGAATATCAAGTTTCCATATTTTTTTGAGGCCTTTTAGCGCAAGATAGGTAACAAACGCCCATGCCATCAACGCAATCAGCAGAGGAACTATTTTCTTTGCAGCACTGCTAACATCATCACGGTACAACACCGTTCGCTTAATCAAATATAAAAATGCTGCCGCAATAATCCCCCCCAAAACAGGTGAGATAACCCAGCTTGCTGCAATAGCGCCCATTTTTGCCCAGTTCGCAATACCAAAACCACCGGCAGCAATACCTGCGCCCAACACACCACCGACAATAGAGTGAGTAGTGGAAACTGGCGCACCTAACCATGTCGCCAAATTAAGCCAAAGGGCACCCGCCAATAACGCCGCCATCATCAACCATATAAACACATCAGGGTCGGTAATTGAGGTTGGGTCGATAATGCCTTTTTTAATCGTCCCAACAACCTCGCCACCTGCCAGCAACGCACCTGCGGCTTCAAATATCGCTGCAATAAGTATTGCGCCTGTCAGCGTAACAGCATTCGAGCCCACTGCCGGTCCTACATTATTGGCAACATCATTGGCACCAATATTCATCGCCATGTAACCGCCGATCATTGCTGCAATGATTAGCATATAGTTACCGTCAAGACCTTTGGTTGTGGTGGCCACATAAAACATGATGCCAACCATAAAAAACAGGCCAACACCTAAACGCATCATCTCGTTCTGATAGGGCGCAGACGCTTTTTCAATTTGATTAATGTTTGAGAATTCCATCACACTGAAACCCTTTGACTGATGAATAGTTGCTGCCTACCAGCTGCCTAAGCTACCAGCGACACTGTCAAACCCGAGTATAGCGGGTTACTGCCTAGACGATAAGGCCACCCTGAGCATTGCCGGGCACTACTTAAATCGAGGGATATTTAGGCGGGTGCACTATAGGATGAAATGACTAAAAATGAAACCTCTTTACATTAAAAATGGCACTAATTTTCGATAAATGAACCTCTCAGAGTGATTGCGTTTAACCAATTTTATGGTTAATATTTGCTCAGTTATTTTCATCAAGAGCAGGACAGTGTCCTCGCCAACCTGCCCCTGGGGCAAGGTGGTGTTCAGAGCCTCACAACTCTGAAGATGTGGCCTACTTAAGTAAGTATGTTTAAGTTCGGCAACAAACCAGGCAAATCGCAATCTGCTCTCTGATGCCAGCCTAAACAGCTCATTGGAGAAAAAGTATGTTCGAAGAAGCAACCTTATACAGGCAGTCGGAAGTTCCTACCGTATTAACACACCACCCTGATGCGAAAAGCGACAACTGCAAAGGCAGTGATCGTGCACAGAGGTTATCGCAACTTGAAACCGTGCAATATTGGCATGCAGCTCACGCAACATTTGTGCGGCAGTGGGTCGCGCCAGGTTATATCAAGAAACAGCCACCAGCGACTTGCAGAAGATGGTTTCTCTATTCAGAGTATAAAGACGGACAAGGCAACAACTGCTATACCCAAAAGTCCTTCAGGTCGCTAAGCGATGCAGTCCATTATGCAGAGGTGGTCACAACAAAATTGCCCTTACCAGGGTTGTAGCTGTACACCCTTAAACCCGGAAACTCTAGTTTTATTTCGGAGCTATAGCGTCCACAACCTGTTTGCACCGAACAGTAAGTATGTCATTTCGTGATGGCGCTTATATTTTTGAAGAACACAGCAACGCTGACCGTCAGAATACATTTACAATCAGGCCTATCTGAGCTATCACTTAAGAGTGCGACAAACAAAATGGAGAGAACAATCTACTACAATACACAGAGTTCCGATGATTCCGATAAATAATCCTTCAAATTCAATTCAGGAACGCGTCAATTCACGAATCATTGCAGTTAAAGAGCGAGATGACCAACGAGTGACCAATGTCGCCAGATATTTGTCCGTAGGTGCTCTGTTCTTTTTAATTATTATCGGTAGCAAATCGCATATTTCTGGCCACCACTTTCATGGCAATATCCTGTTTCTGTTCGCGGCTATTACATTAGTCAACCTGGTAAATTACCACTTCAGGCAGAACAAGCGATTCTATCAAAATACATTCATATTCATGGTTGGCGTTCTATTCCTGTACTTAACCGCCTCCGGGGGGGAGAGCAACACTGGCCCTCTGTGGTTTTATGTATTTCCACCACTCGGTTTTTACATTCTGGGGATTAGGTACGGCCTTATACTCTCAATCGGGGCGGTCGGTGCGGTACTTGTTATTTTTTTCTTTCCTGAAATTCCGTTCGTCACAACGGAGTATGATTCTGATTTTAAGCTGCGCTTTATAGCCACGCTCTCTTTTGTCACCGCTTGCGCCTATATTCTTGATGATGCAAGAAGAACGGCCAAGAACGAATTGATCGATATGGCAACACTCTATGAGTATGCGGCTCGTACCGACGAGCTCACGTCTCTTTCAAATCGCAGAGATATGAAAGAGTGCCTGGACAAAGAGTTTTACAGACACCAGCGCAGCAATAGCTATTTTTCCATTATTATCATGGATATTGACCATTTTAAGCGCGTCAATGATACCTATGGCCATGATGCCGGTGACGCGGTTTTAAAAGAGTTTTCTTCCCTACTTAAGGGGCTTTCAAGAAAAATAGATGTCGTCTCCCGTTGGGGAGGCGAAGAGTTCCTGATGCTTCTTCCTGACACCTCACTATTGCAAGCATTAACTCTGGCAGAAAGGCTACGTGCAGCAGTCGAAAACCACACATTTAACTACAAATTTGAGACCATCCCTATCACTATGAGCGCGGGCGTGTGCGCAGTCAGCCAATATGAAGATATCAACCGAATATTAAAACAAGCTGATATCAATTTGTATGAAGCCAAAGTAAAAGGCCGAAACCGTATTGAACCTGCGGTAAAAAGCTTCACTAACCCTAAAATGACAACTTGAAAAATGAGTATATGCGATAACAAAAAGAGGTGAGCTACATTAATAAATGTAAGCTAACTATTTATAAGAGACCTTTGCACGACGTTATGAGCGAAGCAAAGACAAGGCAAAAAATGACGAAAAAGCGCAGTATATATGTAATATTTGAGCATTTTGAGTCATTTTTTAACGCTGTATTTGTAAGCGCAGTAGTCGTGCAAAGATCTCTATAACGATAAACAGGCGTGTGCCGCTTTACTTTAGGCCCCCGAAAGCCTATATCTTTAACTGAACGGCAAATTTTATAGTACGTTGTTTTATCGTTAACAATAATAACATTTGATACATAAACTATATGCAGTTAAGAAACCTATTAATATGGGCCCTGATGCTGTTAAGCCATCAGACATTTGCCGCCAGCAATGATATCCGGTCGGGCGTATCTCAGCAGCTTCTCAATATAAGCTATCTGGAAGACACCACAGGATCGCTAAAGGCAAGTGATATCCTTAAAAGCAAAAGCCACAAAGACTGGCATGAAATTTCAGGCGAGATTGCTAATTTCGGATATACCAAGTCTCCATTCTGGTTTAGGTTCACAATAAAAAACCCCTACAACATTGATGCCGACAAATTGCTGGAGATCAGTTACCCCCAGCTGGACTTCATTGACCTATACCGGGTTGAAAAAGGTAAGGTGCTAAGTGTCCATAAGACTGGCGATCACTACCCTTTCTCGCAGCGCCTGATTGACCACCCCTATTTCCTGTTTCCTGCTGCTATACCAGCACATACCAACGTCGAATACTTTGTACGGGTTCAAACAGAAGGCACCATGCAAGTCCCTATTAGCCTGTGGGATAAGCAGACATTTCTAATCAAGATAGGTCAGGAAGACCAAATACATGCAGTCTTTTATGGCATTTTAACGGTTCTGGCGCTGTTTAACTTTTTCGTATACCTGGCGCTACGGGAAAAAACGTACCTTTATTACTCAATGGCCACATTTGGCTATGTGTTCTTTTTTGCCACCATGCGAGGTAAGCCATTTCAGGTGTTATTCCCTGATTTTCCTGCTATTCACAACCAGAGCCTGCTCATTATCATTCCATTCACAACCCTCTTTTCAGCGCTGTTCGCCAGCTCTTTTCTGTCACTCAAGCAATACAGTAAAACGCTAGATAATTGTACAAAAGCCATTGCGATTCTTGCCCTTGGCTGCATCATTGCCTCATTCATTTTCGATTATGCCTACTCTGTTCGGCTATCGGTGCTGCTCGCCATTCCAAGTTATTTAATGCTATTCACGATAGGTCCACTGGTGTGGGTGAAGGGTGCACGCCTGGCACGGTACTACACGCTTGCCTGGGGATTGCTAACAGCAGGAACAGCCATGACGGCGCTCAATAAAGCCGGGGCAATCCCGAGTAACTTTATCAGCGAATACGGTATGCAGATAGGTTCTGCTCTTGAAGCAATCCTGTTAACAATTGCCCTTGCCGAGAGGCTGTATAGAGAAAGAGAGGGGAAGATCGCCGCCCAGGAGTCGACGATAAAAGAGCACAAAGAGCGCTTACAGACCGAAATCAAATTAATGAACCAGGCGCTGCACCACCCAATAACAAAGTTGCCCAATCGAGCGTGCTTTGAGATGCTCATTAATGACAGCGTTCGGCGCAGAAAAGATGGCCGGTTTGCCGTCTGTTTAATAAACCTGACACGCTTCCACGAAATAAATAAAACGCTCGGTCACAACAATGCAGACCTGTTAATTGAAGAAGCTGCAACCCTCATCAATCAGACGGTACAGAAACTCCCTGGCATTCAGATCGCTGAAGATAACGACCCCCAGACATACTATGCGTTCTCCTTTGAGGGTGCGACCTTTGGTGTGTTGATTGATATAGAACACTCCGAACAGGTGAGAGAAGCAGCTGGGGCCGTAATATCAGAGTTGTATCACCCAATCGAATTTAAAGGGATGTTGCTGGAACTAGACCCTGCAATCGGCGTTTCAACGTTTCCTGAAAATGGCCGTGATGCATCCACCTTGATTCGCCACGCCAACGTGGCGCTGGAGACCGCTGAAAAGAGTGACCGAAAACTCGACTACTATCAGCCAGAGCAGGATCGATATAACGCTCGACGTTTAACGTTGATGTCTGAGCTAAAGCAAGCCATTGCCAACAACCAGCTTTCACTCTATTTCCAACCAAAGATAGACCTAAAGTCTAACGCAGTTGTTGGCCTGGAAGCACTGATCCGCTGGCACCACCACCGCTTTGGTTTTGTGCGCCCTGATGAGTTCATTCCGATAGCAGAACAAACAGGCATCATAAAACCGTTAACACGGTGGGTTGTTAAAGAGGCGCTAAGAGTTCAGAAAGAGCTACTGGAAGAACGCTATGATATTGATATCTCAATAAACATCTCAGCTAAAAACCTGAGAGAAGAGGACTTTGTTTCTTTCATCTCTGACGCTCTGGGAAGTAACCCTGAACAGAAAAATAAAATCACTATTGAGCTGACTGAAACATCTATGATGGAAGATCCGCTAAAGGCCTTGCAGGTTCTGGAAGACTTGAGCCAACCGGGTATTAAACTCTCAATAGATGACTTCGGAACCGGTTATTCATCGCTGGCTTATATCAAAAAGCTACCCGCAGATGAGATAAAAATTGATAAATCGCTGGTATTTGATTTAACCAGCAACGCCGATGATCAAGTCATCATCAAAACAACCATTGAAATGTGCCACAGGTTAGGCTTCACGGTGGTAGCAGAAGGTGTAGAGAGCCAACACATAGTAGATATATTAAAACAACTAAACTGCGACCTTATACAGGGTTACTATATATCCCCTCCTCTTCCGCTCAACAAACTCAAGCTCTGGCTCGCTGAAATGGACGACTACGCCGCACTGGCTTAATTTGATAACAGTTCTCTCGTTTCACCCACTCCCATTATAGATTTTGGAACGCTGGAGGGCGCGGCCAGAAACCGTTCCGCGGGTTCCATCATCGGTTCTGATGTTAAACGAATGGTTCCCCAGTGCATACCAATCAGAGACTTGGCCCCGATATCTTCACCAATTTTCACGGCCTCTTCGGGGTCTGCATGGACAGCACCAAAAACCTCCCTTGGGGCATAGGCTCCAATTGGCACCAATGCAATATCATAGGGGCCTGTTAACTGCCCAATTCTTGCGAATTCAGAACCATACCCCGTATCACCCGCAAAGAATATTTTTACCCCGTTGTATTGCATTGAAAAACTGCCCCATAAAGCGCGGTTTTCATCGACAAGGTTTCGCCCTGAGAAGTGGTACGCAGGTAAGCACTGGAATGTTGCATCCTGTTGTTTCAACTCATGGTACCAATCCATCTCAATAATCCGCCTAAAGCCTAATTTGCGCAGTAACTCCCCAGTGTTCAGCGTGGTAATAACCGTACAGTTTGTTTTATCTGATGCTGCTTTCAGCGCATGTACATCAAGGTGATCATAATGATTATGGGAGATAATAATAACATCGGGAGCCAGGTCATCAATTTGTAGCGGGGCCGGTACCAGCCGACGAGGGCCGCTAAACTGAGTTGGCGACGCCCGATTAGACAAGAAGGGATCAGTCAGCACATTAAGGCCATTAAACCGAATGTAAAAGCAGGCCTGCCCCAACCAGCTAATGGATGGCTTATGGGCCAAAGCCGCCAACATCTGCAGCGCCTTCTCTCTTGGCAGGCAGTGCTCATCCGGGTAGTCAAAAGGTTTATTTCCAGAGATCGCTAACTGTGCCAATACAGGTAACATTTTCAGCGAGTGTCGTCGATCAACCCAGGGAGAGCCAGGCGGAGATCTGAAACGGCCAGCCTGATGATGCCAATGATCCGCATAGGGGTTGCCAGGTATTTCCTTTAAGTCTCTCACCAGTTGTTCCATCTATCTGTCTGCTCCCTCTATCCCAAGACCGCTACCCCAAGACCTCTACCCTATTAACGTTACTTTCGCTTGCGTATCAGCGCTTCCTGACAGACTGAGGCAACTAGTACCCCCTCCTGATTATAAATATTCCCGCGATTCAGCCCCCTGCCGCGGGATGCGCTGGGACTATCCATATCATATAACAACCAGTCATCCACCCTGAAGTCACGGTGAAACCATATTGCGTGATCCAGGCTCGCAACCTGCATTCCCTTATCCATAAACGAAACGCCATGTGGGAGCATTGATGTTCCCAACAAACCAAAGTCTGAGGCATAGGCCAGTATGCATTGATGGATTGCCGGGTCATCCGGCAGTGATGCAATCGCCCGAAACCAGTTTTGCTTGTAGGGTTGACGAATATCGGGAGCCAGGTAATTGATTGGGTTTACCGGCCTGATCTCTATCGGCCTGTCTTGCGTGTACTGCTCCCTGACTTTTTCAGGAATCAGCGCTTTAAACTTCCGCCTTGTTTCAAGCTCTGAATAGATACCCTCAGGGCCAGAGGTTTCAGGCATATCAAACTGGTGTTCAAACCCTTCTTCTGGCGACTGAAAAGACGCAATAAGCGTAAAGATTTCCTTATTCTGCTGTCTCGCAATAACTCTTCTGGTAGAGAAGGTTGCTCCATCCCGCACCAGTTGAACTTCGTATTCGATGGGTAAAGAGTGGTCACCTGGGCGCAAAAAATATGCATGCATTGAGTGGGCATTCTTCCCTTCTACCGTTTTGGAGCTGGCCATCAACGCCTGACCTAACACTTGCCCCCCAAATACGTGGCGAAACCCAAGATTTTCACTATTGCCACGGAAATTAAGCTCATCTATTGACTCTAACGCCAATAATTCCACTAATTTTGCAAGCACTTCAGTCATTTATTGCTCTCTTGTTTAAGAATCACCGCCATAGTAAACCGTAGCTCCTCTGACAATTCAATTGCCAAATGTGCCACAATTATGGGGCATTTCGGTAACCCCGCATACACTGTTTTAAATAACCTGATAGAATCTTACAAGGTTTCATTGGAGCATGGCTTATGAAAAACAGGCACTTACAGGCATTATTAGTAGCATCTTTACTCTCTATTTTCGTTGTCTCACCGGCTTTTGCCATAGACCTTAGATACGACCCAGAGCAAGACGCACCGACCTCCAATGAAGAGCCTTCCTCCCTTGCAAGCGAAAAAAGCCCAAAGCAACTGTTACCCGGCGAAAGAGACTCCAGCAATACCATTAATACTACCCCAGGGTTATCGAAAGACGACAAACGGGCTGTAGAGGCGGCCTCACAAACAGGTTGGGTATTTAAAGCACCTTCACTCTCATCAGATAAAGAGCCCAACATAACTGACGAGCGAGAGTCCGTAAGAATGGCAGAGGAGCAGAGGTGGCGAGAAAGCGGAAAAAATTACGACGATAACCTTCTGAACAAAGATAATTACAGGATCAACGTAGAAGCAGAGTATACGTTTTAATAAGGGAAACCCACGAACCCGTTAAGCTGATAAGAGTCCAGCGTTTTAAAGCAGCGATTGCGATAGCTAATTTGAGCGGAATAAATGCAACTTATGGCTTCGTCTCTGATGTTAGAGTATTAACACGCAGTGCGTCTCGAGCACTCATTTCCCAGCCAGCAAAGTTAGATTTCTTGTCTGTTTCTTTGCCTTTTGCAAGCGCACCTTTCTCTGGTGATGGCTTCTTTGTTTTTGTTGCCAGTGTAAACCGTGCCATGATCTCTCTCGAATGATTCAGCGCAGAAAACTATTTCTGCGCTCTTTTGCAGACACACCTATTATTGCAAAACATTACAAGAAGATACATAACATTACATTTATTTTAGTCTTGGTTAACTGCTTTATTAAGAAGCAGGCGTTAATGCATCTCCTCCTTGGTTGCGCAATCAACACAGCGAGACGAGAATGGCCTTACCGCAAGCCTTTCAGCTGGGATACTGGCACCACAATCAACACAGTCGCCGTAACGCCCTTCATCCATACGAACCAAAGCACTGTTAATCTTGTTGATCTCAGCTTCAGCTTCAACGCCTAACGCTTGCAGTACCTCACCATTTTCCAGTTCAACCGCTTGTTCTGCAAAGTCATGATCGAGTGGCTGTGAAATATCTTTTTTGATACTACCAAGCCTGCTCTCCAGCTCAGACCGCCTGCCTAATAGCTGGGCGCGAATTTCTGAATATTCCTTCATAGGGCTACACCTTTTTAAGATTTAATTTCACACATTCCATGTTTCTAAATATAGCACTCTATTTAGGCACTGCGTTGATGCAGCTCAGTTGTTTCAACTTCATACCTGTCAGTGGATACCGGGTACCCGCTTTGATAAAGCCTGTTTCTCAGCAACACAGTCCCCAGTCAACGCGAAACCCAGCAGTACGCCATCAGGGGACGTAAAAAGGGCCTTTACATTATGACCTTCACGCTCAACGTCCCACTCACCAGGCGAGCCTGGCTGGGGCGGCAACACAACAGCGGGGCAAGCAGGCGTTTTTGTCGCTACAGGCATCACGCCGTAGCTGACTTCAGTTGGTAAGCCTGTCAGTGTTTTTGCCAGCGCGCGAGCACATGCCATCAGCGGCAGCACATAAAGCATCACACGGCCATCAACTTCAGCGCAATCTCCCAGGGCAAACACATCTTTTTCAGAGGTTTCCAAAAGTCGGTCAACCACAATCCCCTTGTTAACCTGCAAGCCCGCATTTTTGGCCAACGCCGTTCGAGGGTTTAGCCCTACCGCAGAGATAACAATATCTGCTTGAATAACCGTGCAATCATCCAATGTCGCTACAACACCGTTGTCTTGAGCATCAACCTGATTAACCGTTTTGCCAAAGTGAAAGCGCACCCCCGCTTCGCTCAACCCGTCTGCGACAGCACTCCCGGCTTCATGCGGCAGTAGTCCGGTAAGCGCCGTTTCCGAAGGCGCAACGACGTCAACGTCATAACCGCCAATTTTAAGATCATTCGCAAATTCGCAGCCAATCAGCCCGGCCCCCATGATCAAAATTCGCTGTTTACCATTCAAAGATTCCCTAAAGCGCCGATAGTCCGCCAGATCATTGATAGAAAATATTTTATCGGTGCCTGAACCTGGTATATTCAGCTGGACAATATCTGCCCCCCAGGCAATAACCAGCTTGCTGTACTTAAGCTCTTCATCTCCAATTCTAACAACATGCTGATCCGCATCGATCCCTGTCACCGTGGTAAACGTTCGAACACCTAACGACAACTGCTCAGCCATTTTCCCTGGATCAGCCATCGACAGCTGGTCTGCTGTTTTGGCTTTTGTAAAACCGGTTGATAGCATCGGTTTGGAGTACGAGTGCCCATCATCTGCAGTAATAAGCAACAGTGGAGTCTCTTTATCCAACTTGCGAATCTCTCGAGCTAATGAGTACCCGGACAAACCTGTCCCTATAATCACAATAGGCGCCTGATCATCACTGGAATCTGAAAGCCTGGAGCCCGCAAACGTTGGGCCTGAGTCGCTAGTCGTCATATTTAAGTCTCTATTTTTTAGTGGTTTACTAGATTTCGATCATCTCAAAGTCTTCTTTTCCGACACCACAGTCAGGGCACAACCAGTCTTCCGGTACATCATCCCAGGCAGTACCAGGCTCAATGCCATCCTCCGGCCAACCTTCTGCCTCATCATAAATCAGACCACATACAACGCATTGCCACTTCTTCATTCTATATCCCCAGCCGTTAATGTATTTCGCAGCCCCAACAATCAAGCTGCTAGCTAACTACCACCGCTGTAAATTAAATCAAAGGTCAGGCTGAACTTCCACTTTATTGACAAGCGTTACCTTTATTCTGGCAACCTAATGCCCAGCAAAGCACTTCAACATCTAAATGGCCATAGCAGACTGGCGACGCTCTGCGCTATAATGCCCGCCTTCACAGCGCTCAGGTTAACGCCCTGAAGCTACCGCAACAGGATCTAATTGATGTCACTAAATGGCCGTTGGCATACATTCCGTCGAGTTCCCTCTTTCTATTTGCCGAACGAATGGCGTGACTGGATACTTGATCGGGGTTCATTGACCCAACGCTTAATCGAAGCCAGTAATGGCAATTTTTCTGTCAGAGTCGTGCGCCAAGCCTGGTTACAACCTAACAGAGATGAAGCGCTCATGCTGGGCTGCCCCATGACCACGCGGGCCTTGATTCGCGAGGTTGAACTCTTATGCTTCGGCGAAACCTGGGTCGTCGCGCGCAGTGTCATCCCCAGCAGCACGCTGCATGGAGAAGAGCGTCAGCTAAAAGCCTTGGGAAACCGTTCGCTAGGCACATTTCTATTCAAGTCTAGAGCAATGAGACGAGGGCCATTGCAGATCACTCAGGCATCTCCCGAACACCTTTCGATGCAAGTGGGTTACTCACTGCACGACCCTCTCTGGGGCAGGCGTTCAATTTTTTATCTTCACGAAAAACCACTACT
The DNA here is from genome assembly GCF_023650515.1 of Alkalimarinus coralli. Taxonomy (NCBI): domain Bacteria; kingdom Pseudomonadati; phylum Pseudomonadota; class Gammaproteobacteria; order Alteromonadales; family Alteromonadaceae; genus Alkalimarinus; species Alkalimarinus coralli. Next base: position 4,737,106 of record NZ_CP096016.1, on the reverse strand, counting down.
GGTCAGCGAGCTGTTTTTGCCTGCAGTGCTCAGAAGTCAAGCAAAGCGTTAATAGTTCAGCGCAACCAACCGGTTGCAGGGCCATGCTATAGCGGTAGTATTCTTTATAAGAGAGAGCTTTGCACGATGTTATGAGCGAAGCAAAGACAAGGCAAAAAATGACGAAAAAGCGCAGTTTATGTGTAATAAGTCCCGGTCGACCCAGGAGAGTGCACCATTTTGAGTCATTTTTTAACGATGAATTTGTAAGCGCAGTAGTCGTGCAAAGCTCTCTAAGAATCTGTAAGATAATGGCAACTTTAATACGCCTTGAGAGTAGCTAATGGCTCACCGGCGTTATTCTCAACTACAATCATAACGCCCAAAATATCATGCGCAGCGCTTCTGGTCGAAGATACAACTTTAGAACTCAGCTTCCTTACTACATTCAACTAACGCGCCTTGATCGCCCAATAGGGGTGTATTTGTTGCTATGGCCAACACTCTGGGCACTATGGTTTGCAGCATCTGGCGTTCCATCACTCAAAATACTGTTTATTTTTATTGCAGGGGTCATACTGATGCGGTCTGCTGGCTGCGTCATCAATGATTTTGCAGACCGCAATATTGATGGTCATGTTAAGCGAACCAAAGACCGGCCTTTACCCTCAGGCAAAGTGACCGTCAAAGAAACCTTGATTCTATTTGCCGTACTCTGCATCACCTCGTTTATATTGGTTTTGCTGACCAATACACTCACGATTTATTTGTCATTTGGAGGGCTGGCACTCGCTGCGACCTACCCCTTTATGAAACGCCACACCTACCTGCCTCAGGTCGTACTGGGGGCCGCTTTTGCCTGGGCTGTACCTATGGCCTACGCTGCCGAAACGGGAGAGCTGCACAAGCAGGCATGGTTACTTTATGTGATAACAGTGCTCTGGACTGTCGCCTATGACACCATGTACGCCATGGTTGACCGTGATGATGATATTAAAATTGGCGTTAAATCTACCGCTATTCTGTTTGGTAATGCTGACCGAATGGTCGTTGCCATTTTGCAAACACTGGTCATTCTGGTTCTTTGTATTGTGGGCAACCAAGCAGAGTTAGGGTCGCTGTATTATCTATCGGTTGTGGTCGCTGCGACGCTATTTGTCTATCAGCAACACCTGATCCGTAACCGGGAGCGAGAAGGCTGTTTCAAAGCATTTCTCAACAACCATTGGGTCGGACTGGCGATATTTGTTGGTATTGTTGCAGAGCTTGTATAAGCCTATTTGCCCGTAGCTGGACGAAAAAAGTCACTCTGTCATATATTTGTAACATGTTACCGTTGTAATGGTGAGCCATCGATTCACTCAAATAGGTCAGAGGGTATGACAGGAAAAACCGTACTCATTGTAGACGACGAAGCGCCAATCAGAGAAATGATTGCCGTCGCACTCGAAATGGCAGACTATCATTGCCTGGAAGCAAGTGACGCACGCCAAGCCCACTCATTAGTCATTGATCATTCACCAGACTTAATTCTACTGGACTGGATGTTACCAGGCACCAGCGGTATAGAGCTGGCTCGCCGCTTAAAAAAAGATGAAGGAACCTCTGAAATCCCAATCATCATGCTGACCGCCAAGACTGAAGAAGACAACAAAATTCAGGGCTTGGAAATTGGTGCTGATGACTATATTACAAAGCCGTTCTCTCCTCGCGAGCTGGTAGCACGCTTAAAAGCAGTATTAAGACGGGCAACCCCTCAGGGAAAAGAGTCTCCCATTGATATTGATGGCTTAATTCTCGATCCGGTCGGGCACAGAGTGACCTCTGACAACCAGCCGCTAACCATGGGGCCAACCGAGTACCGGTTGCTACAGTTTTTTATGACCCACCAAGACAGAGTTTATACTCGAACTCAATTGCTCGACCACGTTTGGGGTGGTAATGTCTACGTTGAAGAAAGAACGGTTGACGTACACATCCGGCGCCTTAGAAAAGCACTGGGCAGCAGGCATGAGCACCTCATCCAAACGGTAAGGGGCGCGGGATACCGGTTTTCAACAAAAGCGGCCTAAGAGCCCTTGAGCACGGTTACCAATAACGATGAAAAAGAACTGGCAAAGCTATATTCACCGTATTTTTTTCGCCCTGGTTGCGCTAATCATCATCGGGTTACTGGTCGGGTCTGTTAGCTGGGTACTGGTGTTCGGCCTCGGTGCTTATCTAGCCTGGACATTGGTGCAAGCAATCAAGTTGCATCAATGGTTGTACTCTCCTTCCAGTGAAAACGCTGAACAGGGCAGTAAAAGCACACCTCCTGAAAGCCATGGCTTATGGGGAGACCTGTTCGATGGCATCCACAGTCTTCAAAAAGGTCACACGGTCGCTCAAAATCGCCTAAGAACGATGATTAACAGAGTGCAGGAGTCTGCCAACGCGCTGAATGATGCAGTGATCATGACGGATGCCCGTGGCGCTATGGAGTGGTGGAACAAATCTGCGACCAACTATCTTGGATTCATCCAGCGCTCCGATCATGGCCAACCCATCTATAACCTTATTCGGACACCCGCGTTTAAGACTTATTTTGAACAAAAAGAGTATGATGAGCCCATCGAGCTATCCTCGCCAGCCAAGCCACATATTGTATTACGGTTCAGGATAACGCTATTTGGTGAAGATGATCGCTTGATTATTGCTCAGGATATTACCCGTATTCATAACCTTGAGCAGATGCGGAAAGACTTTGTTAGTAACGTGTCTCATGAGCTGCGCACACCCTTAACGGTTATTAGTGGCTATCTCGAAACACTATCTGGCAACAGTGACTCCCTGCCGCCGATATGGAAAAGAGCACTCAATACCATGTCCCAACAGGCGGGAAGAATGGAGCAGTTGATCAGCGACCTGTTACTGCTGGCCAAGTTTGAAACGGTTGACCAAAGCCAGGCCCAGCAAGAGACCTCCATCCATCACCTTTTAGAGAGTATTCGCAGTGACGCATTAGCCCTCAGTGGCGATCAGGGACATAATATCAAGTTGAAAAACAGCGCCGACGGCTCATTTATTGGCGATGAAAGTCAACTCAGAAGTGCCTTCTCGAATATTATTTTTAATGCCGTAAAGTACACCCCCTCCGAAGGTGATGTTGATATTCACTGGTGGTCTGACGATGAAGGGGTTCACCTTTCGGTCAAAGATAGCGGCGTTGGAATTGACCCTATTCATATCCCTCGCCTGACGGAGCGTTTTTATCGTGCAGACCCTAGCCGTCATAAAGACACCGGCGGATCGGGTTTGGGGTTAGCCATTGTTAAACACGTTTTACGCAACCACGATGGCGAACTGGAAGTAAAAAGCAGCCAGGGCCTAGGCAGCGAGTTTATATGTCACTTCCCTAAAACACGGCATATTGAAAATACCGGGAGCCCTCACGCATAGGCGAAGCCAGTATATTTTGCGGTGGGCTTGGGTGTAATGAGAGCAGGATTAACAAACTGCTCGACACTTAACGCTGCCGCTAAGCCTGATTCACTCATCAACGGAGCACTGAGCTCAACCACCCGCTTACCCATCAAATAGCCCATAGCTGTCACCCGAGCGGCATTTACTGCTATAATCACAGCTCTCAAAAATTGAAAACGGATTTCAATTATTCAAGGAATACATGGATGAAACCCTCCCTCAAAGCCATCGCATTATTATCAACAGCCCTCCTGACCGCCTGTACCTCAACCGAAGACAAAGTGAATGACCTGTTACAGCGTCATATGGATGCCTTTGTGTTTGTAGAAGGCGGGTCATTTATGATGGGGAACCCTGGAGGGTGGAGTGTCCGTCGTGATAGCCTCCCAGCCCACAAGGTTACGTTGGATAGCTTTTCTATTCAGAAGTATGAGGTGACGCAGGGGGATATGGATCTGTTTATGGAGGTGACGGGGTATACTTATATTGATGACTTCTATGCAAAAGACAAAAGTAAATATCAAAATAGATTTTCCGCTGAATTACCTGCACCAACCGCATGGGCTGACGCTAGAGCATTTTGCCAATGGATAGGTAAACTCAGCAATAAAACTATTGATTTACCAACAGAAGCACAATGGGAGTATGCTGCACGTTCGCGAGGTAAAATGTATCGTTTTGCCACCGATACAGGGAAAGCAGTTGCAGGCGTCAATATGGCTCAAGAAGCTAAAAAGGGCGTTTTCGACCACAACGCCCTTCCAAAAGCGCCAGGAAGCTTTCCTCCTAATCCTTTGGGGTTATATGACATGTCTGGTAACGCCGCTGAATGGGTCCTAGATAATTACCAGCCAGACTATTACGAAAACTCACCAGAACTTAACCCACAAGGCCCCGAAAAAGCAAAAACAAGCGGTCTTAAAAGCGGTCCTATAGACCACCATAAAGTTGCTCGCGGCGGGCGTTTTTATGACTTTTGGGGTAATACAACCGTTTCCCGTTTAGATAAACCTCAGGAGCTAATGGGGTTAGATACAGGGTTTAGGTGCGTCATGCAAAACTAGTTGACTGTCATTCAAGATCAGGGACAAAAGAACCAGCTCTACTGTTAAGCCAATTTCGAGCTCTACTACTTTGCCTGGACTGATAAAGTAAATGATCAAAAATTCTTCTATAGTTATTCAATAATGTCGTTGAGTTGCCTTTTTGACCTTCCCGCCCCATTAAGCGTAACACTTCTATAAACTCACACACTGCCCACAACGCCCCCTTATCTGTTATTATTAGCCATAGATTGAAAACGGACTTCAATTAACGGCATGTTATCAAGGAATATATAGATGAAACCCTCCCTCAAAACCATCGCATTATTATCAACAGCACTCCTGACCGCCTGCACCTCAACCGAAGATAAAGTGAATGACCTGTTACAGCGCCATATGAATGCCTTTGTGTTTGTAGAAGGCGGGTCATTTATGATGGGGAACCCGGGAGGGTGGAGTGTTCGTAAAGATACACTACCTGCTCACAAGGTGACTTTGGATAGTTTTTCTATTCAGAAATATGAAGTCACTCAAGGGGATATGGATTTGTTTATGGAGGTGACGGGGTACACATCGACCTACGTTAATTACGATCGGTTAAGAACCAATAACCCAAACCGCTTTGTTGATAAATTACCTGCTGCGGTAACATGGGGTGATGCAAGAGCCTTCTGCCAATGGTTGGGCAAGCTAAGCAACCAGCTGATCGACTTGCCCACCGAAGCTCAGTGGGAGTATGCAGCTCGCTCTAGGGGGCAAATGTATCGTTTCGCTACCGATACAGGTGAAGCAGTGGAAAATGTTAATATGGCCGCAAGATCAAAAGGCGGGTTTTCAAACCCAAAAGCTCTTCCTCACCCCCCAAGTAAATTTTCCCCAAACCCTCTTGGGCTTTATGATATGTCTGGTAACGTAGTTGAATTAGTACTAGATAATTATCAACCCGACTACTATCAGCACTCACCTGAACACAACCCTAAAGGCCCGAAAACAGCCAAAACAAGCGGACTTGATGGAGGCACAACATACCATCTAACAGTTGCTAGGGGAGGGCGTTTTTATGATTACTGGGGCAACACAACGGTCACCCGCTTAGAGGTACCAAAAACATTAATGGGCCTGGATACTGGGTTTAGGTGTGTCATGCAGAACTAACTACCTTCATTCAAGGCTAAGGTAGAAAGATCCGGCTCTATTTTTAAGCCAATTTCTAGCTCGACTACTTTGCTTAGACTGATAAAGTAAATGGTCAAATATTCTTCTAAAATTAGCAAGTAAAGTACTTGAGCTACCTTTTTGGCCTTCACTACCCATTAAGCGTAGCACTTCTATAAACTCACACACTGCCCACAATGCCCCCTTATCTGTTATTATTAGCCATAGATTGAAAACGGACTTCAATTAACGGCATGTTATCAAGGAATATATAGATGAAACCCTCCCTCAAAACCATCGCATTATTATCAACAGCACTCCTGACCGCCTACACCTCAACCGAAGATAAAGTGAATGACCTGTTACAGCGCCATATGAATGCCTTTGTGTTTGTAGAAGGCGGGTCGTTTATGATGGGAAACCCTGGGTTAGGTTGGGCTTTAGGGGCTGACTCTTACCCAGCCCACAAGGTCACGCTGGACAGTTTTTCTATTCAGAAGTATGAGGTGACTCAGGGAGATATGGATTTGTTTATGGAAGTCACGGGGTATGTTTCTGCTTACAAAAACTATGACAAAGATAGGGAAAGATACCCCAGTCGTTTTGTCGCCAAACTCCCAGCCGTTGCTGCTTGGAGTGATGCCATGGCTTTCTGTAATTGGGTAGGTAACAGCACAAAAAAGACTATTGGGCTTCCTACAGAAGCTCAATGGGAATATGCGGCTCGCTCAAGAGGAAAAATGTATCGCTTTGCCACTGATACAGGTGAAGCTATCGCTTCAGTCAATATGGCTTCGCGATCAACAAAAGTTTATACAGACCCAACCGCTCTGCCTCTTCCCCCCGGCAGTTTCCCTGCCAACCCGCTAGGCTTATATGATATGTCTGGTAATGCAATAGAGTGGGTACAAGACAACTACCAACCGGATTACTACGCATATTCTCTAGAGCATAATCCCAAAGGCCCAAAGAGTGGACAAATTCATGATTCTGACTCCACCATGGATCAACAAAAAGTCGCCAGAGGCGGCAGTTTTTCGGACTTTTGGGGCAACACAACTGTTACTCGTATGAATATTCCACAATCTTTAATAGGTCTAGAAACAGGATTTAGATGCGTCAAGCAAAACTAATTGAGTATCACTCAAGGTCAGAATAAAAAGAACCAGCCCTATTATTAAGCCAATGTCGTGCTCTACTACTTTGACTGGACTGGTAAAGCAAATGATCAAATATTCTTCTAAAATTAGCAAGTAAAGTACTTGAGCCACCTTTTTGGTCTTCCCTCCCCATTAAGCGTAACACTTCTATAAACTCACACACTGCCCACAACGCACCCTTATCTGTTATTATTACCCATAGATTGAAAACGGACTTCAATTAACGGCATGTTATCAAGGAATATATAGATGAAACCCTCCCTCAAAACCATCGCACTGCTATCTACAGCCCTCCTTAGCGCCTGTACCTCAACCGAAGACAAAGTGAATGATCTGTTACAGCGCCATATGGACGCCTTTGTGTTTGTAGAAGGCGGGTCATTTATGATGGGCAACCCTGGAGGGTGGAGTGTTCGTCGAGATAGTCTCCCAGCCCATAAAGTCATGCTGGATAGTTTTTCTATTCAGAAGTATGAAGTGACTCAGGGGGACATGGATCTATTTATGGAAGTGACAGGGTATGCGTCTTCTGATGAATCTTATGACAGAACAAAAGAGCAATATCCAAATAGATTTATGAGCAAGCTACCTGCCGTTGGTTCTTGGATAGATGCACAAGCATTTTGCCAATGGCTCGGAAAAATTAGCAATAGACCAATAGACCTACCAACAGAAGCGCAGTGGGAGTATGCTGCGCGCTCTCGTGGACAGGTGCTTCGTTATGCTACCGACACTGGAGAGGCTATTGAAGGCGTCAATATGGCAGCCGCATCAAAAGGAGGTTTTACAGACCCTACTGCTCTCCCCCTCCCTCCAGGAAGCTTTCCTCCCAACCCCTTAGGCTTGTATGATATGTCTGGCAACGCATCTGAGTGGGTGCTAGACAATTACCAGCCAGACTATTACGAAAACTCACCAGAACTTAACCCACAAGGCCCCGAAAAAGCCAAAACAAGCGGTCTTAAAAGCGGTCCTATAGACCACCATAAAGTTGCTCGCGGCGGGCGTTTTTATGACTTTTGGGGTAATACAACCGTTTCTCGTTTAGACCACCCAAAAAGATTGATGTGGTTGGATGCAGGGTTTAGATGCCTACTGCACACAAAAAACGCAGCTATTCAAGCTCAGGATAAAAAGAAGCAGCCCTATTATTAAGCCAATTCCGTGCTCTACTGCTTTGACTGGATTGGTAAAGCAAATGATCAAATATTCTTCTAAAGTTATTCAATAATGTCGTTGAGTTTCCTTTGCGACCTTTTCCACCCATTAAGCGTAATACCTCTATAAATTCACGTTCTGACCTCATGCTCTCCAATAACTTCATACAAGCTGCAGCTTGTAGCTCATCATCATCGAGCTGGTAGCTGTATGGTTTAAACACATATGTTCTGCATATCCTATCCAAGCTCTCTGCTTTAGCGAATGGAGTCAACGGCTTTAAGTTACGAGGAGATAACAATATGTTCCTGCATTCATCTTTCGCATAATTTTGATCGAAAGATAATCGACTAAAGTTCTTTACAATCTGTCGCTCAGCCATACCTGCGAGTGCGTATATCGACTCCCCCACAGCAATATGCAAACGGGTAATCTTCGATATCATGTCAAACGCAGTCTCAGACACCCACTCCAAAAACCGAAAGTCCGATTCCTCCAGCGCATGCCGTACAAACTGAATCAGCTCGACGACTTGCTCTACACTTAACTCTGCTGCCACACCTCCCGCCCCGCCAGGGCCGCACACCAGCTGAGCGCTCAGCTCAGCAACAAACTTACCTTCTGAATATCCAACATTAAAATCCAACCCTAACCCAACACCAAACGCTACAGAAACACTGGGTGAAACTTTGACCAACTCATTGAAACTGGCTAGCGTTGGCTGAGCGACTCTGCCAGATTGCTGCCTGCTTTGGCTCACAGGTTTCGCCCATTCAACTTTTAGCTCTGCTTCATTCTTTAGCATGCCCCCGGCAAATACGTTGCCGTTCATCTCGCCGCCAACGCTCAGATCCCTAGGCTTTGTTTCTACGCGCAACTTAGTCGAGAGCATAGCGCACGCCCCCACAGAGCCTTGTACCTTTAATTCAAACGTGGTTCTGAAAACCCCACAATGAAGCTGTTTTAGCTCACCATGGTCGCCTTGATAGCTTAGCTTAAGCTCATGACCCGCTTCACTTGGAAGGTGTAAGGTGCAGGATGCACTGGCTTTTAGCAGGCTGAAATCCGCACTGGTTTCGCCCCCAAGGTGAACTCTTCCCTTTTTGGGATCATATTCTCCAGCAAACTGGGCTCCCGCTGAGAACCTCATCAATTGCGCTTCTGCACTGGCGGTAAATTGTCGCTCTTCTGGTACTGACTCCCCATCTAAGTTGACTTTAAATAACTCTTTGTTGAGCTGGTTGAAGAAGTTATCTTCTTTGCTTTGCCACGAATTAAACACCAGGTTGGCACTGAAATTTTCTTTTAGGCCTTTCGCTGCCTGCTTGGCTGCACCTTCTATTCCGGCCCGGTTTAACGTGAGAGACCGCTTTACCTCACTCATAGAGATTTTTTGCCAGCCCTTTTTAAACTGATCAAGGACATCTCTGCGGATATAACTAAAACCTGAGGTGCCGGTACGTTTGATTTCAACGAGTTGATGCGCATAACGTATATTCGGCATTTGCACGGCACCTTCTACGGGTACCCGTGCCGCCATCGTTTCATAAAAAGCATTCTTTTTTTGTTGTAAGTTTTTCTTACTGGCATGCAGCTTCTTTTGGCTGCTTTCATAACGAGCTAACTCATCAATATCTCGCTGATAAAGTCGATTCTGTTTAGCGGCTCCATGAAGAAACTTGAGCACCCTCAAACCAAGCATTTCAGAGGCATTACTATCGATATGGTTTTCTATCTGAAGCGTGTTAATTTCAATATCGGAGAGGCGGTTTAATTCAGCAGGTGAGACATAGTTAACCATGCCCGTTTCATCATTCAGGGTTTTAGCCTGTTCTCTTAGTCGCTTTATTTCTTCATCTCGTTCAGGCGGTGTTTTTTGGTATGCGACTCGATAGGCGACCTCACTCTCTACCGCTTCTTGAAGCTTGCTAATTCTGCCTTGTTCCCTCTCTAGCACCTTTCGCTTTTGTTTGACGGTTTCTTTTAAGTTATCCAGATTTTCCCCTAAATCAAAATACGTTTGCTGCAGGGTCGCCAGGTAACGCGTATAGAACCCCCGGGTTTCTGGCGCCAAGAGACTGTGTTGCAGTTCTTTTTCGATAATATGAATATCACTCCCCACTCTTTTGTATCGGTTAAGCTGTCGTTCATAGCGATGTTTAGCTAGTTCAGCTTGTGCTTCATAGCGCTTTAATGGCGTTAAGCCTGTAGAGGACACTAAAGGCGGGATAAGCTTTTCTGCTTTAAGGGACTCCCAAGTCTTTTTCTTTACGTCTAAAATCGTTTCATTAGGTTGTGAGTAGGCATCCAATAGATTTTTAATGGGGGCTGATACAAGTTCCTCTTCTTGCTCTAACACTTTAATTTGGTCTTTGGTAAGGCAATACACCTGAGCGTTGTCGCCTGTGACATGAACTAAATCAGTCCATTCAATTTCGCACGCAGGTGGTGCAATGCCAGGCATTTTATTTGGGTTTTCTTTACAGAGAGAGGTCATTTAGCATCCTTGCTGAGTGGTCAATATTGTTGGGTTTAAGGGGATATTTAGGGGCTCGCCAGCGTCGCGTCCATCCACTTAGATTTAAACATGATGCCAACTGATGGCGTCAATGTTGCGCCTGAGTGAGTCAACGGTATGTCTGAATGAGGCATCGCCAGCTTCTGCCAGATGCGCTGCTGAGCATTAAACCAGATAATACTTTCTACGCCATTATAGAGCTTGGCGCTTTCTTCAGGCGTCAGAGCGGGAGCAAGTCGAGAAAGAGAAGCGGGGTCATAAAACCGATAATGCAGATAACGCCCATCCTCAGTTGTAATCCACAGTAACCGGCTTAAATGTGGGCCTAAAGTCTCAATATTATTGGACGATTGCAGCCAAATGGCCTCTCCTTCAGAGCCTAGCTTACTATCAAACTGGTTAGCTATATCTGAGTCGGGAGGTACCTTAACCAGGCATGGGCTAAGGTCAATCACATCTTGGTATCGGGTATTTTTATACAACGGATACCACTCAGGGTTTTCAATATGTTGGTAAACCCATTTCAGCACAGGCTCCATTTTAACCCCATCGATCAACAGGTAATTAAGTGCATCCGTTTGAGATAGACACAGCTCTGACAAATTCTGATTTTGTATAAGTTGCGACATTTTCAACTCCAAACCCTAAACACAGGTGCACGTTTTTTTTGCACACTGTCCGTTTTCATCTCGCAGACACTCATCTGATAGCAGTTGCTCGTTAGCTACCAATGTTTTCAAGTGCTCCCGCTTATTAAGCGTGGCCTGATGCGCGTCCGTAAACTCAAGTTCACCTCTTTCGAGAGGCCCTTTTTCTGGGCTTAGCTGGCTGTTTTTACCTGCCCCTTCAGCAGTCACCTCAATGGCCGCCTCAGGTATTTTCGGTGATGCCGCACTGGCAGCCCCTGCACTGCCGCCACCATTCAGATTAATGGTTGCACCCTGTATTTGAACTCCTGCCGGGCTGAGCTTAACGAAGGCACCACCCGCTTTGATTGTCAGCTCAACCCCCGCATCGATAGTGACTTTACTACCTGCCTTAATATGAACATCACCACCAGACTGCTGTTTTATATCGCCCGCGGCTTTGGTCTGCTGATCGCCTTTCACCGTCAAGTGATAACCGCCACCGGTCTGGCATTTAATATCGCCATCGGCAGATTGGTTTATCTCGCCTTTTATCTGCTCAAATCGGTTTTTTCCAACGATCAGATGGTTGTCTGCGCCGACATGGGTTTTGTGGTTCTCCAGCACTTTCAGATCAAGATCCTTTTGAGCATGGACAAATATCTGCTCCTGGCCTTTTTTGTCTTCGATTCGAAGCTCGTTAAAACCACCGGCGGGGACACTTTGGGTTTTAAATGAGGTACGCGTTTTATGGTCAGGTAGTTTATAAGGAGGCTTGTGCAGGCTATGGTAAACGCAGCCAGTGACGATCGGGTGATCAGGGTTGCCATCCACAAAATCCACTATCACCTCCTGCCCGACCCGTGGCAGGTTAATCGCTCCCCACTGATTGCTTGCCCACGACTGGGAAACTCGTACCCAGCACGAGCTTTTATTCTCTCGCTCCCAATGAAAGTTAACCTTGATGCGCCCAAGGTCATCGGTATAGATCGTTTCACCTGGCGCGCCATGCACGACGGCGGTTTGAGAGCCTTTAATCAAAGGCCTTTGATAGTTTTTTTGTGAACGGTATTCCATACTGGATGGGACGCACGAAACCTCTGTGGTAAAACGATAACTGCCACTGCCCGATTGCTCTTCCAGAACCTGAGGCTGGTCTCCACTCTGTCGTAATTCAGCAATCAGGAAGTCATCATTGAAGTCGCTCCTCGGGTGTTGGCTAAGCGAAAAGACCGCGCCACTACTCAAAAAACTCACCGTGCCCGCAGCGTCTATCTTGCAGCTTGCGATAGATTCTCGTGCTAACGCAATACGGCTTAACCTATCGCCTTCTTCCGACTGTTTGTAACCACCGGGGTAACGATACTGCTCGAGTGAGGCGTCTCGACTATTCTGAGCGGATGACATGAGAGAACGGTTCGGTTTTTCGTAGTCATAGTCATTAAACGTCACTCGGTCATGGCCGACCTGCTGGCTCCAGCAAAAAGCGTGAAGTGTTGCTTCATCGCCTGACTGACCGCTATTTCCCTGAAACTTAATATCCCGGCGTGGTGTTAACGGGCGGAATGCTGCCGGGTTATCCGCGATGACCATCACCGGTTGACGCTCAGTATGTTCAAAATGAAAATGAATCCCTTCCTCATCCATTAACCGGGCGACAAAGTGCCATTCATTTTCATCATATTGAACACAATATTCGCGCAACGGATAATGGCTGCTCAGTTGAAACCTGACACTCTGGCTATCAAGCCCGGCATCATCAAATACTTGCTTTAAAATCGATGGGACATCCTGATCCTGAAATATCCTGAAACCGTGCCGGTGTTGCAACCATTTAAACTGAGGAGCAATCGTCAGGGTATAAAACGAAAAGCGACGCTGCATGGCCCCTTGCGTGACCGAATAAACAGCACCCAAAATAGTCCTGGTATTGCCTTGTGAATCTTTTATTTGAAAGGATGCCTGACGGCCAATTAAATCATTGAGTGATAAAGAGGGATTTTCACAAGCAACTTCAATTGAGTACTCGTAAAGTGCTGATATCGCTTCGTGCCCGTTAAAATGAACCACCCGGAGCAAGTCATTCAGACCTGCAACAGATAACATTAGACGAGCGTTCCAGCGCTGCTGGTTTGGCAGTGAAAACGGTGTGGCCGACATAATTCTCTTCCATGAGTGAGGCGTCAGAGCCTGATTGTTTAAGTGGCAGTTTAATCCCGCCTTACTCTACATATTCCAGGGTTTCGTAATAACCGGCTAACCCCGAAATACCCTTTTTCATCCTGTTCGTCCTGAACAAGCAAGAGCGATTATAAAGCAAACAACTCTCGGTGTAACCCACCAGTCTCACGGGACAAACCGCAGGCAATATATCCTATTGCTGTTCGCTAACTTTACAGGAATATTTTGAGATTGAGGCCTTAGTACGTCGGCAGTGCTTACAAATACAACATGAGGAGGTGCCGCAGCAGATAATCAGATCAGCGCTACCGCATTTTGATTTTTACTTACAAAATCAATAGTTCACCAAGAAAAATCAACACACTTCAGCAAAGCTTAAAACTTCGCCATATATTTTGAAAGATGCTCCATTTTTTGCGGGTCTTCATCGACAAAACGAACAATAATACTGACAAAATCCGTGTCCATTCGTTTGTCCACGGCCTGTAGTTGATGAACATAACCATTGAGGCGGGCCACTTCCCCTTCGAGTTCCAGGTCAACAACCGCTGACTCCAGAATACCAGGAAACTGTTCCTCCCGTTTCGCAATGACTTTGACTTCTGTCAGGCTGATGGCCTTTATAACGCACTTTAACGAGCTGTCCGCAAACCGAACTTCTGCAACCCCTTTATTCCCTCCTTTGGCCGCCCCCGCATTCTTAACGGCGGCTTTCTTCACTTGTTCCATCCCCCCAGTTGAACCCGCTAACAACGAGGCAGACTGACTCGTTGTTGAACGCGGCGCTTTGGGCGCAGAAACATTGCCCCCGGTAAGCACTGAAGCGGAGTTTTTAAACGCATCTTGCAGTGGCGCGCTCTGAATCTGAGCCGACTTCTTGAGTTTTGAACCCAGCGCCTTCACTATACGCCCAGAGAGTTGCTCTGGGCTAAAGGGTTTACCCAAGTAACCAGAAACGCCCTCTTTAACGGCTTCCATCACATGATCTCTATCACCTCGGCTAGTGATCATAATAAAGGGCGTCTTCTTGTAGGTATCATGCTGGCGAGCCCAGCGCAGTAACTCCAGGCCACTCATTTCAGGCATTTCCCAGTCGCACAAGATCAAGTCAAAGACGCCCCTGTCCATCATGCTCTGTGCCTTTTTTCCATTAACCGCTTCCTCCAATGTAATATTGGGGAAACTGTTACGAACGGTTCGTTTCACCAAGTCACGAACAAAGCTGGCGTCATCCACCACTAACGCCTTAATATTGGCCATACTGTCTCCAAAGAACATTACTGGGCAGCGATCAGTATTACTCGTTATCGGCCTGCCGTTTCCAATGCGATCTATTTGTTTTATCTAATTGCTTATAGCATAGATGACAGTTCTGACTTTGCCCTCTTATATGGTTCGAATATGTGACACTAACGACTAATATTTCATCCTTGCTTACAGCGTTTGCTTTCTGTTTTCATTCACCCAAAAGGCTGTCGCACCACACACTGCCGCAGGCACAGCAATCAGGTTGACCAGTGGAACCATCGCCACTACATAGACCAACATGCCAAATGAGAGTGACGGCCAGCGTCGCCCCGAAGCAAAACGTTTCAAGTCAGCAAACGAGACCTTATTGTTGTCTGCCGGGTAGTCAACATATTGTAGTGTCATCATCCAGCTGGAAAAACCGAACCATAGCACGCCCGCCACCAGATTAATGCCGGGAATGATACCTAACACCAACAACAAGAGTGCACGTGGAAGGTAATACATGAGCTTACGTATTTCCCTGCCAATGCTTCTCGGCACAATGGCAAGCAACTCTTTCCAGCCATCATCTTCACCTGGGGCCTGGCCGGTTAATTTCTTTTCGACCTTTTCTGACAGCATTCCGTAAAATGGTGACCCTATCAGGTTGGCAACGGCAACAAAGCAATAAGCCAAAATCATGATGATCGCCACCGCATACAGAGGCCAGAACAGCCATTCAAGAAACGATAACCAATCTGGTAGCCACTCCATCAGGGTGACCATCCAACTACCAAACAGTTCATAGCTGGCCGTGACCATCCAATAAAAGATCAGCGTATTAATAATGAGAGGAGCGATTACAAACACTCTTAAGCCGGGCTGCCTTATTAGCCGAAAACCTTCGGAAAAGTAATCCAGCCCTCCCGAAAGGTTTAGCTCTGAAATTTTTTGACCACTCATTTCTGCTCCTTCATTCATTTCTGCTCCTTATGTGCAGTTCAATCCATAGTTTGCTCATCACAGCGTACTCATGCGTTTGCCGGGTTGTCTATTTTTCCGGGACACGATGAAGTTGATACTGAGTCGCATCGAGAAAGCTACCAAAAACCGGAATATGCCGATAGCGCAAATCCGATTGTAATAAATTTAGAAGCGCCTGTTTAAGCCCGTCACTGATCATGGCACCTAACGTAACCGACTTAATAACCGTAGATGGAATGCGGTGCAGGTAGACTTTTTGACCATTGTTTTCCAGGCTTTTATCTGCCACCGATACAGGCCTCAACACCCTCCACTCCCTTTCGTTTTGATACTGCTCACTACGAGTAAAAAGAGGGGCAAAAGGGTGGGTCTCTTTGAGCTTAAGGGGGCGTTCCTGCGCATATTTAACTGGCATAAACAGTTGCGGATCACCACGAAACTGCTTAGCTGTGAAAAATTCATGGGTCTGATCCAGCTCAATCACTAACCCCCGGTGGGAGTCCCCATGATACTGCCATAACATTGGATTGTCTGCACGCTCATATAGACTCAACAGCGTTAGGGTTTTTCGCTGCTTATCGGACAGCGCCGCCGCATCAGGTACGGAACGCTTGCGAATCTGGGTCTCTATAGAGTCTCGCTTATGTGCGGCCTGCTCGACAAAGTACTCAAATGTCATCAAACTCGATAACGACTCTGGAAGCGCCTGATACTGGCTCTTTAGTTCAGCCCGGTACTCCTCCTCCGAGACAGGGGCTGCCCCCTCTGGCCCTTTAACCAGAGTATTGGCAATGAACGGATCCATTAACGCATCGGCATCGACAAAGGGTAACCTTCCCTCCCGCAACCAGGTTAATCCCGTATCTCTGCAATATAAAAATAGGCTCACACATCACCTTCATATTATTTCTGAAACGTTAACGCTGCTTATTTCCAAACAACCCTCTTGATGGCGCGCAAAGACCTCACCATAACGAAAAAAATGTTCTGCACTCATAACTGAATGTAATTTCATTTAGTAATTCGCTCAGGTTCGCT
Organism: Alkalimarinus coralli; assembly: GCF_023650515.1. Classification (NCBI taxonomy): domain Bacteria; kingdom Pseudomonadati; phylum Pseudomonadota; class Gammaproteobacteria; order Alteromonadales; family Alteromonadaceae; genus Alkalimarinus; species Alkalimarinus coralli. Next base: position 4,720,572 of record NZ_CP096016.1, on the reverse strand, counting down.
GTATAAAGCTCTTTTCTTTGGATGTATCCCATCGCACGTGAGCTTAATGATCACTCCTGTTAATATAACACTTATGAATAACAGCCTCATTCCAATTATCTACCAGGACGATGATGTCATTGTTGCAGTCAAACCCAACGGGTTATTGTCTGTCCCCGGCAGAGCCCCTGAAAATAAAGACTGCCTAATCAGCCGAATTCAGCAGACACGCCCTGAAGCGCTAATTGTTCACCGGCTTGACTGTGAAACCTCAGGCCTGGTGGTATTGGCGTGTAACAAAGAGAGCCATCGCGAACTAAGCCGCCAATTCCACGACAGAGAGACCCGGAAACGCTATGTTGCGGTCGTTGATGGCGTTCTATCTGAGGATGAAGGAGAGATAAACCTCCCTCTTATTGCCGACTGGCCCAATCGCCCCAGACAGATGGTCGACTTTGAACGGGGAAAGCCGTCTCAAACTCATTACAAGGTACTTAGCCGTTCAGCAGACACGACCCGCGTCGAGCTAACCCCCATAACCGGAAGGTCGCACCAGTTAAGGGTTCATATGCTTTCGTTAGGCCATGCGATACTCGGCGACAAGCTTTATGGCGCAGACCATATCATTGCCAAGTCCCCTAGAATGCTCCTGCATGCACTGGAACTCGGATTTAAACACCCTACGACGGAGGAATTTCGTGTTTACCAATATCCTGCAGAGTTTTAGCCGACTGCTTGATAAAAAGTGGTCGAGATATCACCGGTTCACCCTACTGGTTGCTGTGACTACTATTTTTTATCTGGCGACCACATCGGTAGACTATAAAGTGCAATCAAGCTTCAATGATAAGTTTAATCACCTGTTTGCATTTGGCTCACTCTCGTTTCTGAGCCATATCGCATTTCAAACATTCCAACCCATTAGGTGGGCGACTGCGCTTTTAGGATATGGCGCACTCATCGAATGTGTTCAATTCTTTCTGCCCTACCGATCATTTTCATTGCTTGACTTAGCAGCCGACTTGACCGGTATTGTGCTTTACATCATCGTTTTCTATCCCTTGTTTAACCGCCTGTTAAGCAGCCCAGCCAGCTATTATGCCAAAAGCTGATAAGTCGGCCATTTTCAATCATCAGTCATTGTAGGATATCACCCATTCAGTTTGTGCGAGATATCCTACAAACTCGTGAGATATTTCCCTTAATCACTGTAATCTCTAGAGCACAGCCAGCCGAAATAAATATAACCAATTGATTTTATAGACTTTATAGAAACTAGACGTCGTTCACCGAGAATTTAGCGTGACAGATGTCACACTTTTGCAATACTCCGACTGTTATAGTTCTTCTCGTCAAGGCAGACAGGGAAACGGACATTACCAGGATGGCTTCTTCGTAAGGATATGAAGGGAAGCATGGAGCAGATGGAATCTGTTGGCTTAAGGGATCGAATTTTAGTGCTCGGAGCATTGATGCTTTGGCACAGATACCAGGACGGATAGATACAAGGACGGACAGGAACAGGATTTTCAGGGATCGATGTTTAAGGATAGGCATTTCATGGATGGAAATAGAGGGTAACAGACGTTATCCCGCATGGAGTGAAGGACCCGCCAAGGTAGGCTGAGGAATTAACGGATAACACGGAAGTCTCTTGCTAGGGATACCCAGGATTGGGCTGGATGCCACGGAATATAGGGAACTCAAAGGCGCACCAACGGAGTATTGGTACTAATTAGACAGGAAGTACACTGGATGGAAAGTACGCTGGACAGGATGTGCGTAGGACAAAAAGTACGGAAGCGTAGGATAGAAAACACAGCGGATTGTGAGCCTCCAGGAAGGACAAGCAACCGATACGTGTCAAACATTGGATGTATTTCACGCGGTATTAAGGACATATAAAAACCCAAATAAAGGTGGCGAAAGCCATATCAAGGATGATTAAATAGACCTGTTCCGACACAAGGGCAACCGTACTGGTGAGCCCTTTTATTTTGCCTGAAATTTGCAGAGCTTCTAGCTAAGGAGCATCTGATTAAATCAAATTTGACGCCCTCCCTGAGCATGGTAGATTCTTACCTGATTAAACTCTTCAAACTCATTTAAATCGGGCCAGGTACGACAAGTGATGACCTGCTGCAACCGATAGTCCTCGTCTCCCAGGTTTTTCACCCGTGAATCTGCAAGAATAATCAACGAAGATGCCCGCTTGAACTTCGCCAAAAAGGGCATATTCTCTCGATCATACAATACATCAGCTGCCACAATAACATCGATATTCTCAAGTGACTTGTCCAAGTCATCTGATGTTTCAATGCTCACTCCATTAAGGGCGGCATTGGCCATAGCGGCATCCAGCGCATCAGGGTCTATATCACAGGCAATGGCTTTGTTCGCCCCGGCTTTAGCCGCAGCAATCGCTACGATGGCCGAACCGGCGCCAAAATCCAGCACATTCTTACCCGCAACCAGTTCAGGGTTTTGAAGAATATAGTTCGCCAGAGCCTGCCCACTTGCCCAGCAAAACGACCAATAAGCGGGCTCTGCAACAACAGCCTGCGCCTCATCATGGCTTAGAGGCCCCTCTAGCACCTCGGGGTTAAACAGATAAAGCGAGATCGCATCGCAGCCCGCCGGTTTCGTAATAGCGACATCTCCCTTCGATAAGGTCTTCTGGATATTGCTGATCAGTTTACTTTTAGTCATTTTGTCTATCGGGGAACATAAAAATTGGAAATGTAACGGATAATTTCAGCTAGAAAGTCTAAATTCCGGCTGCTGCCTAGGTTATCACCTTCATTTTCTTTATACTTCACGTTTTTGAGATAATGACGCGCTTTTTGGTGCAGGTCTTATTTCTTGCACCCTATAACAGTTAACGATTATGACCACTCGCCCCGATACAGACAATTATCTAGAACTATTCCTTAACGATATCCCGATGATGGATGTTCGAGCACCTGTTGAGTATCAAAAAGGTGCCTTCCCTCATACCGTTAATGAACCCTTAATGAATGATGAAGAGCGCCACCTAGTTGGGATTCGTTATAAGGAAAAAGGGCAAGAGAGTGCCATTGAGCTAGGTAATGAACTCGTGTCAGGGGAGATAAAAGAGCAACGCATTAACCAGTGGAAAGCGTTCACCCGCGAAAACCCCAACGGTTACCTTTATTGCTTCCGCGGCGGGCTTCGCTCTCAAACCACACAACAGTGGCTAAAAGAAGCAGGAGTAGACTACCCTCTCGTTTCTGGCGGTTACAAAGCAATGCGGCGCTTTTTGATTGACGAACTCGTTGCGTCTGCCAAAACTCAGCAGTACAGGGTGATTAGCGGCCGCACGGGCACCGGCAAAACACGGCTTCTCAAGCAAATGCCCAACTTTGTTGACCTTGAAGGCCTCGCCAATCATAGAGGCTCAAGCTTCGGCAGACAGTTAACCCCCCAACCCAGCCAAATTGACTTTGAGAATGCGCTATCAATTCAGCTGCTAAAGGCGCGCCACCAAAACAGTGGGCCAATTTACATAGAAGATGAGAGTCGCCTTATCGGACGAAACGCGGTGCCACTGGAGTTTCGTGACAAAACCACAATGAGTGATATTGTTGTGCTTGAAGCACCGCTGAATGAGCGAATCGATATTGTTCTTCAAGACTACGTTATCGACATGGCTCAGGCTTACCAGTCAGAAGCAGGCGAAAGCGAGGGCTTTGCACGCTTCTCAGAGTACTTGCTCAACAGTATTTTACGCATTCGTAAGCGACTCGGAGGAGAACAAACCCAGCAACTTGAAACCGTTATTCGGTCAGCACTTAAAGAACAGCAGCAACAAGGCTCGCTTGAGCGACACCGGGAGTGGATTCAAGCGCTACTAACAAATTACTACGACCCTATGTATGACTTTCAGCTCAGCAAAAAATCAGAGCGAATCATTTTCAGGGGCGATAAAAACAGTATATTAGATTGGGTTAACCAAGCCCGTTAAACCATCAACATTTCACTACTCGCATCCAAATAGCAAGAGATATCATCGCCATGAATTTCAGCATAAAAAAACGCATATCTTCACCCTTAGCCAAAATAGTATTGGCCTTTACCGCCCTATTCCTGATGATCTCTTCATCAAGTGCGCGCACCTTCGTTTTTACAGCGATTCCTGACCAGGACGAAACCCAGCTGCAAAAGCGGTTTGGCAAGGTAGCGGCCTATCTGGAAAAAGAGCTTGCTGTGGAGGTGAAGTATATACCGGTTAAATCCTACACCTCAGCGGTCTCTGCGTTCAGGAACGACCAAGTGCAGCTTGCCTGGTTTGGTGGTTTGTCTGGAGTGCAGGCAAGACGCCTTGTGCCAAATTCAATGGCCATTGCCCAAGGCGTTGAAGATCAGTTTTTCAAGTCATATATTATCGCGCACCACACAACCAAGCTGGATCGCAATAACGGCCTGACTAAAGAGATGGCAGGCATGAGTTTCACGTTTGGCTCAAAAGGTTCAACGTCCGGTCGATTAATGCCTGAGTTTTATCTACGGGAGCACTTTAAAGAGTCGCCAAACGAGGTGTTCAAAAGCGTTGGTTTTAGCGGTGACCATTCCAGAACAATTGCACTGGTTCAGTCGGGTGCTTATCAGTTAGGCGCGGTGAATTTTAAAGTATGGGAAAGAGAACTCGCCGCAGGCAAGATCGATAGCTCAAAAGTCTCTATCATATGGGAGACCCCAAATTACCCCGATTACCAATGGACAATTCGAGGCGATGTTGATGCAAAGTGGGGCGAAGGGTTTAGCCAGAAAGTACAAAACGCACTGCTTAACATCAAAGACCCGGAGATTTTAAATAGTTTCCCGCGCAAGGGCTTTGTTCCAGCATCCAATCATGACTATCAACCAATACTCGATACAGCGAAAAGCATCGGGATCATTGATTAAGTGACAACGGCAGAAACTTCACAAGGTACGACGGCTCAAAGCACTGAGAGCGCCCGACAGGGTGTGGACTCAGTGCAGCCAAACCCAGCCGGTGCATTTAGTGCAGAAGATGCAGGGGCACCGCTCACCCGCCCACTCTTTAAGCTTCAGCAGCAGTCTTTAGGCTGGGAGAAACAGTCAGTACTGGATGCGGTCAACCTTGAGATTCACGAAGGCGAAAAAGTAGCAATTATTGGTAAAAGCGGTGCTGGGAAAACCACCCTAATCCGTGCGCTATATCAGCAGCAGCCGAGTAACGTGGCCTATTGCGGCCAAGAGCATGGTCTTGTCCCTTCTCTATCCGTTTTTCACAACATTTATATGGGGCAGTTAGATAAACACCATTTTTTATATAACGCCCTTAACCTATTGCGACCGTTTAAAGCCGAAGTCAGCCAGGTTACCCCTTTAGCTGAATCCTTACGCCTTAACGAGAAACTATTTGAGCCCACAGGCAAGCTGTCAGGCGGACAGCAACAACGCGTTGCGTTGGGCCGAACCCTATATCAAAACAAACCCACATTTATTGGCGACGAGCCAGTCTCTTCAATTGATGAAGTCCACGGGGAACAGATACTGGAGCTGATTATCAGCCACCACAAGACAACTATCCTGACGCTGCACAATGTGGATTTAGCACTGCGTTTTTGCACTCGCATAATAGGTATTCGCAACGGGAGAATTGAGCTCGACAATCACACCGAAAAGCTGTCAGCCGAGCAGCTCAAATCGCTCTATCAAGACTGAGATAGCTGACGTGCAATCAGAGCAAAACTTTAACCCTCATTCTGCACTTAAATTTAAAGCGGGCAGTGCTCAAAAGTTATCTCTCGCTCTCTTACTGGTTGCGTTGGTTTGCCTGTTTCTAGCTGATACTAGCATTAATACCGCAGAGCCTTGGCACGAAATCGGCAAGATCGGACTAGGCCTGCTTTCTCCCTCTTTTTTCTCACTAGAGGCGTTACTCTCAAGTCTGGCCAGCACGTTAGCCTTTGCGCTTGTCGGTGTCGCAGTAGCGGCTGTATTAGGAATGCTATGCGCTCATTTATTTGAGTGGCGCATCATTCGGGTCATTGCCGCGTTTATTCGATCAGTCCACGAGCTCTTCTGGGCGCTGATTTTTTTGCAGCTATTTGGTCTGAGCACTCTAACGGGGCTGCTCGCTATTATCATTCCGTATACCGGGATATTTGCCAAGGTCTATGCAGAAACACTGGAAGAGAGTGACCAGACAGCCTATCGGTTACTGCCTCCATCTACCGGGCGCTGGTCATCCCACCTATATGCCCGCCTTATGGTCGCACTGCCACAGCTAACTCACTATACCCAGTACAGGCTTGAATGCGGGATACGAAGCAGCTCTGTACTCGGGTTTGTGGGGCTCCCAACACTTGGTTTTCATCTCGAATCATATTTTAATCAAGGCTATTACTCCGAAGCTGCTGGCGTGCTTTATCTATTTATTGCGGTCATCGCACTCATGCGGTTTTGGGCAAAAAAGCACCTTATCGTACCGCTGTTAATACTCTCTATCGCCTGGCTTCCTTTTCAAACAACCATTAACACCGATCTGATCATCCGCTTTTTTAGTCACGACATTCTACCGTCGCCGCTGAGGGAGGGCGGTCTAACCAACCTCGACAGCTGGTCTCAAACCCTGGAGTGGTCTATCGCTCTCTTTAATAACCAGGCGCTGATAGGCAGCTGGAATACACTGGTGCTCACTCAGATCGCGTTAGTCGGAAGCGGCATCACCGCACTATTGCTATATCCAATTATTTCCCCTTTGTTTTTCTCAAGAAAAAAACGGGCAGTGGGCCACCTTTTCCTGGTGGTTCTCCGGTCAATCCCAGAACTCATATTTGCGTTCATTATCCTTCTAATCACTGGCCCTTCGATGATCCCGGCTATTTTTGCCCTTAGTTGGCATAATGGTGCAATCATCGCCCACTTGATTGGTCGCTACACCGAAGTCATCAAACCACGGCTCGATAGCCCGAAAGGCGCGAACCTGTATGCCTACGAAGTCACCCCAAGAATATACAAACCCTTTCTGGCTTTTCTCTTCTATCGATGGGAAGTTATTTTGAGGGAAAGCGCTATTTTGGGAATATTGGGCATCCAGACGCTTGGTTTCTTCGTTGACTCTGCCTTTGAAGAACTTCGCTTTGATCGCGCACTGTTTTTGATATTGGTCACGGCACTGCTTAATATTTTGGTAGACTCTATCTCTCGGTCACTCAGGAGCAAACTCAGGCTATCCACGGCTCTTGATGCTCAACCATCAACGAACTAATCGCACCACAAACAGCCCTCGCTATGGAGCAACACGCATTGATCAATCCCTCCCACATTTCACATGATGTCGTTTTTATAGGCGGCGGACATGCTCATGCGATTGCACTTAAGATGCTGGCGATGAAACCTATACCAGGCGTTAGGTTCACGCTCATTTCAAGCGAAGTTCAAACGCCCTATTCAGGCATGCTTCCTGGCTTAATTGCTGGCCATTACAGTTTTGACCAAACTCATATTGACCTTGGCAGATTATGTCGCGCTTGCGGGGTGAGGTTTATTGAGGATACGGTTATCGCGCTGGATGCAGAATCGCAAACAATTTCCTGCAAAAACCACCCACCATTCAGCTATGACATTTTATCAATCGACATCGGGTCAACACCCAATAAAAGCGATGTTCCGGGTGCCGATACACTGACACAAGGTGTAAAACCTGTTCCCCTGTTCTTATCCTACTGGAAAGCCCTGCAACAAAGGCTGAAAAATCAGGCGCCAAGCCTCGCCAATAGTTCATCTGCTGACAATTCACGCGCACATAAGATTCGCATTGGCACCGTAGGCGGAGGCGCCAGTGCGGTAGAGGTGCTGCTGGCAATGCAACACCAGTTACAGGGTCAGCAAAACCGTTTATCGAGCCAGGCAAACACGCCGGGCACGGAGGTCGAATACCATATTATATCTGGCTCTAGTGGTGTGCTTCCTAGCCATAATAGGAAAGTCCAGGAGCAATACCGGACGTTGCTGGATAAACGAGGCATTGTTGTCCACGATAATTTTAAAGTCTCTCATATTGAACACTTTGAAAATAACAACAGGTTGCTGGCGAAGACCCTGTACGCAGAGGATGGCCGAAGCCTGGAGCTGGATGAGGTCATATGGACGACTTCAGCAAAACCGGCACGCTGGCCCGCTGAGTCAGGCCTGTCCTGTAATAGTCAGGGGTTTATCACTGTCAGTGATACATTGCAGACCCTGTCACACCCCAATATTTTCGCCAGCGGCGACATTGCCAATATGGTTAATCATCCGCGCCCTAAAGCAGGCGTTTTCGCAGTCAGGCAAGGAAAACCGCTTGCAGAGAACATATTATTGGCGCTAAAAAACAAACCGCTGAAACCGTTCAGGCCGCAGGACACGTTTCTCAGTCTGCTCAGTACCGGTGACCAGTATGCGATTGCATCCAAAGGCCAATGGGCGCTCTCTGGCAAGTGGGTTTGGCGGTGGAAAGACTATATTGACCAGAAGTTTATGAATCAGATCAACCAGTTCAGCATGCCATCAAATGGTTCATCTGCGGCCATTTCCCAGCGCCCTATTTCATCTGATCTCAACATCACAGCCATGCGTTGCGGAGGCTGCGGGGCCAAGGTTGGGCAACCCATTTTGCAAAGGGTCATCAGCCAGCTAACGACGCCACTAAATAATGGCATTCAAGTGGGACTTAATGCGCCTGATGATGCTGCGGTATTGAGTGTGCCTGCTGGCAAACACCTCGTGCAATCCGTTGATGCATTCCGAAGCATGATCGACGACGATTACTTGTTTGGCCAGATCGCCGCCAACCATGCGTTGGGTGACGTTTTTGCAATGGGGGCCACACCGCACTCTGCCCAAGCTCTTGTGACCCTGCCCTTCGCTAAAGAGTCAAAGGTAGAGCAGCAACTGTTGCACGTAATGGAAGGCGCGACAAAGATTTTCAATCAATGTGGAATGACTCTCGTCGGTGGGCATACTGCGGAAGGCGCAGAGCTATCTTTGGGATTTGTTGTGAATGGGTTGTCAGATCACGACGCCCTATTACGCAAGTCGGGATTGAACGTCGGTGATAAAGTTATTTTGACTAAACCCCTTGGGACAGGCGCCCTTTTTGCTGCGGATATGCGAGGGAAAGCACAAGGTCAATGGGTCAAGAAAGCCATTCAGTCGATGGTACAGCTCAATCAATCTGCCGCAGAGACGTTAATAAAACACGGCGCAAAAGCCTGCACCGATGTCACCGGGTTTGGTTTAGTTGGCCACTTGGTAGAAATGCTCAGAGCCTCAAACGTTAGTGCAAAGCTATGCATTAATGAGTTGCCGCTACTAGAAGGAGCATCTGAGTGTTTCAAGGCAGGCATAGTTAGCACGCTTCAACCTCAGAATGAAAAAATAAGACATCTCATTAGCAACATAGAACAGTTTGCAGACATACCCGACATCGCAATATTATTCGACCCTCAGACTGCGGGAGGCCTGATCGCCGGAGTGCCTGAAAACAACGCTCAAGCGTGCGTTCAAGCGCTATCCTCAACCGGTTACCTTCATGCCACCATTATCGGTGAAATATCTCCGCAACAGGAAGGGGCTAAACTCGTCACACTGGTTTAACTGCAAACTGGAACTTGCAGCTATTTTTTTAACAAAAAGTTATTAGTTACTGCCCCTATTTTAGTTTTTTGTTCTAATATAGCTATAACTCAAACAACAACTCAAACTACTACTCAAACTATAACCCGAACGGAGAAGACTGAATGGATGACCTTTTCGGTAGTTCAGAACAGGCCAATGAAATAATTCAAACATTATGGACATTGTGCTTAACCTATGCGCCCAAGCTTCTGTTAGCTCTACTCACCTTGGTGATTGGTCTATGGCTAATTAACAAAGTGGTAAAATTAACCCTTGGTAAAATGGAGAGTTCGGTTGACCCGACGCTTCACAAGTTTATCGGCAGTCTGGTCTCTGTAGGTTTAAAAGGCCTTCTTCTTATCTCTGTGGCCTCGATGGTCGGTATTGCCACCACATCATTTATTGCAGTGCTCGGTGCAGCCGGTTTAGCGATAGGTCTTGCTTTACAGGGCAGCCTGTCTAACTTTGCAGGTGGCGTATTAATTCTGATCTTCAAGCCGTTTAAAGTGGGCGACCTTATTCAGGGTGGCGGCCACTTGGGCGTCGTCAAAGAAATCCAGATTTTTAATACGATTTTGACCACCGCTGACAATCGTCGAATCATCATTCCCAATGGCGTGCTATCTAATGACAGCCTGATTAATGTAAATGTTGAACCTACACGACGTGTCGATTTTGTTTTTGGCATCGGCTACGATGATGACATCAAAAAAACCAAAGAGATATTGCAACGTATTGCAGACAACGACAGCCGTGTTCTAAAAGACCCGGCTCCCACTATTGTGCTCTCTGAGCTAGCAGACAGCTCCGTAAACTTCACTGTTCGTTTATGGGTCAACACTGCAGATTACTGGGGTGTTTATTTCGATACTCACGAAGCAGTTAAAGTCGCGTTTGATGCTGAAGGAATTTCTATTCCGTTCCCACAGCAAGACGTTCACATGCACCAGGTTGCTTAACAGCTTCCTCTCTGTGCACGCAAAGGCTCAACGTTTGCGTGCACATATCTGCACAAACCAGCCTCTATTCTACAATACCTCATCGCGGCATCGGCTCTGCTTAAAGACCTCACCACCCTGCTTACAATAGCAGCTTCGCCCTCCTGTTTACTAACGACCTACATCACGACAAAGCCCGTTATATATAACGCTTTAGGTAAAGTGCGGCCCAAACGGGAACAAATGTAAAATGATCGTTGAATGAGACCAACATCCACTTTGGTTAGAGAACCTTCGCTCAATTCATGTTTTTTTCATCTTTCTGTCGTTATTTTTAATTGCCTATCTTTCAAGAGCTGAACTAAGCTGAAATTAACAGGACGTAAGTACGCCGTCTAACAAGGCGCAAACGCACCAAGCATGGAGAGCCAATGTTGTCATTGGAAGTGCTCAACCATTTGGAGCAGTCTTTCGTTACAGTTGGAGTATTCGCATATGCCGGTAGAACAGTTAAAAAACCATCTGGATCAAAAAAAGGTGTACTATGTATCGGTTAACCACTCCCCCGCATACACTGCGCAGGAAATCGCAAAACGGGCGCATATAAAAGGCAATCAGCTGGCAAAAACCGTTATTGTGACCATAGATGGCACCATGGCGATGATAGTCCTGCCGGCATCATGTCGCATCCGCTGGGATCGCTTTATCCGGTCAATGGGTACCGACTTTATCGCGCTTGCCGACGAAGATGAATTTCAGGACCGCTTTCCAAACTGCGAAGTAGGCGCAATGCCCCCTTTTGGCAACCTGTTTGATATGAATGTTTACCTTTATGATGAACTTGCCAAAAATGAGGAAATTGCCTTTAGCGCAGGCTCGCATAGTGAAATTATTAAAATGAGGTTTGAAGACTATCAAACGTTAGTCGAGCCCATTATGCTGTCAGAGGGCTTCACTAACCCGGATGCCCCCAAGCCAGACTGGTTATGTAAAAGAAAAGCGGGTTAGTCTTTGAGTTCATTGTTGGAAGCTAGCTGAATCTATAGCCTTATTGTTCACTCATATTGAATGATAAGGTCAGACCTCATATAGTAGTCGCAACGATCATCCTCACCGGATACCAATATTCAGATGACTCAGCACACTTACGATATCGCCATCGTTGGCGCAGGAATGGTTGGCGCTGCCATTGCCTGCGGTTTAGGCTCCAGCGGTTTGAAAATTGCCATTTTAGACAGAACCCCTCCCCCCCCTTTTAACCCTGAACAACCGCCTGACATTAGAGTTTCAGCGCTTAGCTATGCCAGCGAACAGATTTTGCGCAACCTTGGAGCCTGGCAGTTTATAAGTGAAATGAGAACCTGCCCCTATCAACGAATGGGCGTTACTGAAAAACTGGAGATGCCTTTTTCGCTTTCCGGCAAGCCAATTAATCAGACACTATTTGACAGCACTGATATAGGTTACCCCTATCTTGGGCACATTGTTGAAAATAATATTACCCAGCTAGGCCTTCACAAGGCCATGGCTCAGCATGACAATATTGACCTGCTATGCCCTAGCGATATTACCTCGATCGATTTTAACTCAACGCTACCCACCATTCACTTTAGTGAACATGGCAAGGCTAGCGCCCCGCAAAAGCTTAGCGCCAAGCTGATCGTCGGAGCCGATGGGGCGTTATCAAAAGTCAGGGAGTGGGCCTCAATTGGTATAAACAGCAATCAATATGAGCAGCAGGCACTGGTGGCAACGGTTGAATATGAGGGGGTACAGGAAGATATCACCTGGCAAGCATTTACCAGCACAGGCCCGCTTGCTTTTCTGCCTTTAATGGATGTTTGCAGTAAACACTATGGTTCACTGGTTTGGTATGATTTACCCGATAAAATTCGCCAGTTGATGTCTGAAGACAGTGCCACATTTATCGCTGAAGTCACAACAAACTTCCCTTCTCAGCTTCCCCCAATTATTAACCTGTTAAGCAAGGGCAGCTTTACCCTGGTTAAGCGCCACGCTCAGCACTACCTTGGCCACCGAGTCGCACTGGCGGGTGATGCAGCCCATACAATCAACCCACTCGCCGGGCAAGGTGTGAACTTGGGGTTTCAGGATGCGGCAACACTGGTGGAAGTTATTCTCGAAGCTCACGCTAAAGGCCAGGATATCGGCTTGAGTGAGAATTTAAGTGCATATGAGCACCTCAGGAAAGTCGAAAATAAAAAAATGATGGAAATTATGGATGTTTTCTATCACATGTTCAGCAACGATAACCCACCATTAAAACTTCTTCGAAATATTGGTCTTGGGCTGGCTGATAAATTACCATTCGGCAAACAGAAGGTCATAAAGTATGCCATGGGGTTGGAGGGGAATTTACCTAAGCTGGCGAAACCAGCCTAGGCTCTCTGAACAGGTATTACCAATCAACTATACTGGCCAGAGAGCACATATGGCTGGCCAGCAGATATCATCAACTTGGCGTCAAGAGCTAACTATCGCTGGCAATACCAGGCATCGCCTTTTTACACTTTCATTTTATCTGTGTAGGGAGGCCAACCCAGTTGTTTTCCCGCTAGCAGATGAAGGTGGATATGATAAACCGTCTGGCCAGCTGCAGCATTGCAGTTCATAACCGCTCGATAGCCGTCTTCATCAAACCCCATGTCTCTCGCAATATTGCCAGCCGTCATAAATAAGTGCCCTACAACTTCTCGCTGTTCCGGCTTAATATCATTAATCGTGGCGATAGGCTCTTTTGGAATAATTAGCAAGTGAACCGGCGCTTGAGGGTTCACATCCCTAAATGCCAGGCAAAGATCGTCTTCATACACGATATCAGCGGGAATTTCCCTGTTAATGATTTTGGTAAAAATAGTATCTGTCATACTGTCTCCTTTATATAACGAACGCTAACCTGATTAATCTCTGCCCTGATTAACCACTAACCTTATTTGTCCCGATACAGCTTTATTTACCCCGAAACTGCGCTACCCATAATCTTGGAGCCGATTATTTCAGAGGGTTTTAGCAGCACGCTTTTGATCGATTCATTAACCACCCGGCTATAATGGTTCCCCGCAGGTGAGGCAGTGAAGTCAACATAGGCCTTAAGCTCTTCATCAGTGAGATTCTGATAAGTATAAAGGTAGTTAGCAAATACTTGCTGGCCAATAACCCCTCTCATCATAAAACGATTATCCTCAATACTTTTTTTAAGATACTCATAAGAAGGCATTTGAGGACTGCTGGACGACGCCGCCATCGCGCTGGCCAACGTAAGCTGAACCGCTATAGCCGTTTCTATAGAAGCCTCAGTTGCATTAGTCGATTTATCAAATGATTGAAATAATTTCTCTCTTTCACTTCCCCGGTATTTTTTTTGTAGGCCTGGAAGCTGCGACTCCATTTCACGAAATGCGTCTGAAGACATTGCCGCAACTTCCATCCTGGTTATCTTTTTACCGAGCGGAGACTCTAACCATTCAAGCACTGCGGTCAACTCGTTTTCGGTCAGTTGACTGCTTAGGTCGCTACGGATTATTTCAATCGATTCATTGATGCCAAATGCCTGATCGATAATCTGGCTAATCTGCATAACCATTTTCTGATTAGCGCCGCCTGACTGAGCTGCTCCTTGCTGGACACCTTCTTTTAACAACGCCGGGAACTGATGAATCATTTCAGTGAGCCCTGAGTGGTTAACAACCCTTTTGGCCAGGTAATCCTTACTCTCTGCATGCAGAAAAAAAGACTGCATTGCGAAAATCACGAAAAAAAATATTTTTATTTGATGCACCATTATAGAACCACCATTTTCGCCATTGAAATCACGTATAAGACAAATCTATCAATTTATACCCTTGTCTACCACTATCCCCCGACTCCCCCCTTATCGTCAAGAACCCTATACACAAAAGGCCTCAACCACTCGTCAATTTTTAGATATTCTCTTTACGTTAGTCGTTATTTCGACGTTTCACAAAGCCTCAGTTACATGCCCGATCAGTGCACCATTTTTGCCGCTATAAAACCAAAAAGAAGCATTTTTATACCACTTAATTAGTACTATTGATACTTATCAAGGATTAGGTTTAGTATCCCTACTACTTTGTCCTCAGAGTGATAATAAAAGCTGTAAATCGGCTAGAAAAAGCCGAAGAGGCTGACGAGTTTTATATTCGATTAGGAGTATGTACATGAAGAAGCAATTTACACTTTCGGCACTTGCTATCGCAATTGCTAGCACGTCCACCGCTTTTGCAGCAGAGCAAGCGGCGACATTTGAAGAGGCAATGACCGGCGGCGATGCTTCACTAAGTTTTAGATACCGCTATGAATTTGTTGACCAGGACGGGTTTAACAAAGACGCTAACTCTTCAACACTCAAAACACGTTTAAATTACAAAACCAAGCAGTACCAGAACGCCACTGCATTTGTTGAGTTTGATAATAACACCGAAGTTTATTCTGGTTACTCGTTCCGAGATGCCGGAAAGCCAGTCGTTGCAGACCCGAAGTATACAGAAGTTAACCAGGCTTACGTAGATTATGCTGCGCCAGCCGATACGTTAGTTCGCTTTGGTCGTCAGCGTATCAACCTGGATAACCAGCGTTTCGTCGGTGGTGTAGGTTGGAGGCAGAATGAGCAGACTTATGATGCATTCACGCTGGTGAACACTTCGCTACCTGATACGACAGTGGTATTAACCAATATAACCAACGTTAACAACATCCTTGGGCAAAACATCAATGGCGAAAACCATCAGGTATTGAACATCAACAACAAGAGTCTGCCGTTTGGCTCTATCAGCGCCTATGCATACATGCTTGACGAGATTAGCGACACTTACGGTGCGCGCTTTGCAGGTAAGACCGACCTGGATGATCTATCTCTACTTTATACCTTGGAGTACGCCACTCAAGAGACTGACAATGCAGCCTCTAACGACGCAGATTACTACGTTGCAGAGTTTGGTGCAGCCGTAGCAGGCGTGACAGCGAAAGTAGGTTACGAAGTACTAGGCTCTGATGATGGCAACTACGGTTTCCAGACCCCATTAGGTACCAAGCATAAGTTCAACGGCTGGGCTGATAAGTTCTTGGGAACGCCAGCGGATGGTTTGGAAGATTTATACCTATCGGTTTCAACCAAACTGGCGGGGCCTAAGATTGCAATCATTTACCACACCTTTGACGCAAACGAAGGGAGCACTGACTACGGTGATGAAATCGATTTGGCTATCAGCCAAGACTTTGCCAAGCGTTACAACGTTTTGCTCAAAGGTGCCGCATATAGCCAAGGTGATGCAGGAACACCTGCTGATACCACTAAGGTATGGCTACAGTTGAGTGCGAAGTTCTAGAACTTCCTCTCTCTGTTAAGCGAGGGCTGTCTTCCTTGCCCTCGCTTTCTATACCTGCACTGCCTGTACTTTATTTATATCTTATCAACGGCGCTTTGTGCCAGAGAGCCCATACGACTGTCTAACGTCTGTTTTTAACCGCTTTTTCAGCGAGTTCTACAGAGATGTGGCGAACATCTTTTCCCTGAACCATATAAATCACATGCTCAGCAATGTTACATGCATGATCACCAATTCTTTCCAGTGCTCGAAGCACCCACATAACGCTTAGAATCTGCGAGATACTTCTCGGGTCTTCCATCATAAAGGTGACCAGTGAGCGAGTGGCCGTTCGGTACTCGTTGTCCACCGCCTTGTCCTCTTTAATGACCTCAATGGCTTTTGCGGTATCAAAGCGCGCAAAGGCATCCAGCGCATCGCGAACCATGCGGCTGACATTTTCGCCAATATGACGGACTTCAACATAACCTCTTGGCGCTTCACCCTCTTCTGACAGCACCAGTGCCATTTTAGCGACTTTACTGGCTTCATCGCCCATACGCTCAAGGTCACTAACCATTTTGGCCACAGACATAACCAAGCGAAGATCGCTCGCAGTGGGCTGGCGCTTGGCAATAACCTGGGTGCACTCCTCATCAATCATGAGTTCAAGACGATTTACATCTTCATCTCTCACCAATACCGAGTCAGCAAGACCACCATCACCTTTAACCAGCGCCTCAACGGCTTCTGACACCTGCTTTTCGACAACCCCCCCCATAACCAGAAGGTGGTTTTTTAACTCACTTAAATCTGCATTAAACTGCTGGGATATATGCTGCTTGTGACTGTCTTTTGTTGTAACGCCCATTCTTCACCTTCTTGTTGTACTTGCCCCAATAGCAATTCATTTACTAACTATTGTTACGCTGATGCCATCAGACTGATGGCATTTAAACAAACAAAAGCCGCTCAGGCCATTTATCTGCTGAGCCCGATAGCGGCTGCCAGCACAAAGTGCTATCCATACCTGCCGGTAATATAGTCTTCTGTCTGCTTTTTCGCGGGATTGGTAAACAACTCATTAGTGCTGCCAAACTCAATCATATCGCCCATATACATAAAGGCGGTGTAGTCTGAAACCCGAGCAGCCTGCTGCATGTTATGAGTAACAATAACAATGGTATACTCATCTTTCAGCTCATGAATCAACTCTTCGATCTTCAGTGTTGATAGCGGATCAAGCGCCGAGGCGGGTTCGTCCAGCAGTAAAACCTCTGGTTTAACCGCAACTGTTCGAGCAATAACCAAGCGCTGTTGCTGGCCACCTGAGAGACCTAACGCGCTGTCATCCAAGCGGTCTTTTACTTCATCCCACAGTGCAGCGGATTTCAGTGCCCACTCAACCGTTTCGTCGAGCACTCGTTTTTTGTTGATCCCCTGAATACGAAGCCCATAGGCAACATTTTCATAAATACTTTTAGGGAACGGGTTTGGCTTCTGAAACACCATGCCTACTCGACGACGCAGGTCAGCAACATCGACACTGCGCTCGTAAATGTTTTGGTTTTCCAGCAAGATCTGCCCGTCAATTCGGCAGCCATCGACCAGATCATTCATACGGTTGAAACAGCGTAATAGGGTTGATTTACCACACCCCGATGGGCCGATAAACGCAGTGACACGCTTTTGTGGAATCGTTAGGTTAATACCATGCAGCGCCTCTTTCTCTCCATAATGCAAACGGAGATCTCTCACCTCCAGGCTGCTTTTTTCATTTTCCAGCTTCAACGCATCAGTTGATCGTCCCAGCGAACTGATATCTATTCCGTGGGTACGCTGCTCTTCGGCTACCGTAACCTCTACTTCTCGGTTTGCTACTTCAGTCATTGGTCATTCACTCTTCTAAACTTAAACTATGAGTTAACGATGAGCACTTTAATGCGCTCAACAGTTATCAATTCTTACATTTCCAGCGCTTTATACTTTTCGCGCAAGCGATTTCGGATCGAAACCGCTGATAAATTCAGCAATGCGATTACCACAACCAGCAGCAACGATGTTGCATATACAAGCGGTCTGGCGGCTTCTACATTAGGGCTTTGGAAACCAACATCATAAATATGGAACCCCAAGTGCATAAATTTCTGATCTAAATGCAAGTATGGGTAGTTCCCATCCAGCGGCAACGACGGTGCCAGTTTGACAACCCCTACCAGCATAAGAGGCGCAACTTCACCTGCTGCACGGGCAATCGCCAAAATAACCCCGGTCATCATAGCAGGGCTTGCCATTGGAATAACCACGCGCCACAAAGTTTCTGCTTTGGTTGCTCCTAAAGCCAGGCTCCCTTCCCGAATAGACCTTGGGATGCGCGACAACCCTTCCTCTGTGGCCACAATAACAACCGGCAGCGTCAATAACGCCAAGGTGATGGAAGCCCACAGTAAGCCGGGGGTACCAAAGGTCGGTGACGGCAGCGCTTCAGGAAACATAGCCTGATCAACACCTGAACCAATAAAGTAGATGAAAAAGCCTAAACCAAACACACCGTATACAATAGATGGTACACCGGCGAGGTTGTTAACGGCTATACGAATAATCCTTGTCAGCGGCCCTTGGCGAGCGTATTCACGGAGGTAAACTGCGGTAATAACACCAAGAGGGGTGACCAGGATAGACATCAGGATAACCATCATTACGGTACCGAAAATAGCCGGGAAAATCCCCCCTTCAGTATTGGCTTCTCTTGGGTCTTCGGTAATAAAGGCTCCAATCTGTTTTACATAGAAAACAATCTTTTCATACAGATTCATCTGGTTTGGGCGAAACGCTTTAACCACTTTCGCCAGGGGTATTTCAACCACTGAGTCATCCATGGTTGTGGCCACTAAACTGTCACGATTGATCAAGCCGTACAGGTCAGTCAGCTCAGTCTGAAGCACTTCATAACTGGCATCGTATTCTGCGCGCTGGGCCTGTATATCTGCGAGACGCTCGGGGGTTGCTTTTCCTTTCAGTTCAAGCGCTCGCTCTTTCAATCTCAGGCGCTCAATGCCTCTGTTAATACGGCCGATCTGGCCTTTCTCAATATCTTCTATCTGCTCACGAATACCTTCTGCTCGTTCAATTCGACGTTGCAGCTCACTCCATAGGTCGCCATTTTCAGATGGGCTAACTTCTTGTCCATTCTCTTTAACTGACCGCAAATAGCCATAGAAGTTACCCCACTCGTATCGCTCCATTACCATAAGCTCTTCGGGGTAATGCTTATCGGTCAGATCTCTATCCAGAACCCATCGAAAGTCGAATCCGCTTATATCACGGTTACCAATCTTCAATAAGTCCCGGCTTAGAAAGTCAACGCCTTCTGGCACCTTGACACCCGCTGTTCTAAGTTGCTCTGCGGATACTTCTTCGGTCTCGACAATTTCACCAATAATCGTCGTCCGGCTACCATCTACTGCAGTGTGTTGTGCCTCCATTACGGCATGAGGCCAAAAATGAACCAACCCTTTTGCAGCAATAAGCCCCAATAATCCAACAACCATTATTAAGCTGATCGCTACAGCCCCAGCATTCAACCAAACCCATGGATTGCCTTTCTGAGACCAACTTTTTAAGGAAACTCGCATGTCATATATCTCTTTATTAACGTCTTGGTGGCGCAATATCTATGCGGCTAAATAACCTGAATTAACTAAACGTACCCGTTAAATTACACTGTATTTGTTCCTTAGCCGCTGCCTTACATACTCTGCGATGGTATTCACCACAAAGGTAAACAAAAACAGAACAAAGGCTGCAAGGAATAGGATTCTGTAGTGAGAGCCACCGACTTCAGACTCCGGCATCTCAACCGCAATATTGGCTGAGAGTGTTCTCATACCCTCAAATATGTTTACATCCATGATCGGTGTATTACCGGTTGCCATTAATACAATCATCGTTTCACCAACCGCACGCCCCATGCCGATCATTACAGCAGAGAATATGCCAGGGCTGGCGGTAGGCAGCACAACGCGAACCATGGTTTGCCAGGGCGTGGCACCCAGCGCTAAAGAACCATAACTCAAGTGTTTGGGCACACTAAAAATCGCATCTTCTGTGATTGAGAAGATAGTAGGAATAACAGCAAACCCCATCGCGGCACCCACCACCAGCGCATTACGCTGATCAAAATCGATACCAAGGTCATTCGTTAGCCAGTTGCGCATATCGCCATCAAAAAACCAAAGCTCAATCACTGGGCTAATTTCGAAGCAAAACCAACTCACCAGTGCAACCCAGGGCACGAGTAGAAGAGGATCCCAGCCTTCAGGAATCTTATGACGAATTGACTCAGGGAGGTTCGCCCAAACATAACCAAAGACAACAATTGAAATAGGTGTAATCAACAACCAGCTGAATATGCCTGGCAGGTGGACTTCCATAAAGGGTGCAAAAAACAGCCCCGCTAAAAAGCCCAAAATTACCGTAGGCAGTGCCTCCATCAGCTCGATCGCAGGTTTTACCTTTCTACGTAAGCGAGGTGCCATAAAATAGGCCGTGTAGAGAGCACCACAAATAGCCAGTGGCGTCGCGATCAACATGGCATAAAAAGCCGCTTTTAAGGTGCCGAATGCCAGCGGCATAAGACTGTACTTAGGCTCAAAGTCATTATTTGCAGCAGACGACTGCCAAATATAATCTGGCTCCTGATACCCTTCGTACCAGACTTGTTCCCACAGTGCCTGCCAGGATACCTCAGGGTGCTCATTTTCAACCTTCCAAAGCACCAGCTGACCCTTGGCATTTTCGAACATCAGGAAATTAGCACGAGGGGCAATAGTAATATGGTTCACTACGCCGTCTGTCACCTTTTCATCAATCAGTACGCGGTGAGCGGTCGAGTTGAATATGGATATGTGGCCCTCTTCATCGCTCACAACAAACCCTTTTCGGCGGTGCTCAGGCGCAATACCGGTAATTGACGCATCGCTATGGGTAAAGGTTCTAACTTTTTCTAGCGAGAATTCGTTGCTATCGTCTCGTACCATAAACCACTGCGAGACATTGCCGCTTGAGTCTGCCGCCAGTACTGAAATCCCACCTAACAGCAATTCTAGTGAGGTAATCTGGTGCTTCCCTTCTGTAAGATCAACGCGGCTGTTAAGCACAGGGTTATCATGGTCGACCAGATCATACACATCCAGCTTGCCTTTTGAGGTGGCTAGATAAAGCCACCTTAGATCAGGCCCGACCTGCATATCAACGACATCACCATTTAGATTTGGCATAGCAACATCTGACGCTTCCAGCGTAATATCGCCACTTAAAAAGTCTTCTTCTTTGCTGAAATAGGTAGAAAACAGCTCATTTTGATCATTCAAGCCGACGACGAACATGGCCGATTCAGAATCCCTCAGCACACTGTTTTTAATCGCTCGCCCACTTTCGTCCAAAACGATAGGCTCTTCACCATATGGGTATTCAATAACCGGTGTAATAACACGAACATCATTCGGGAATGTCATTTTATAGCGGTGTTTAAAGACAATAGCCGTTCCATCAGACAGCCCGGCAATCACCAGATGGCTGCCCGTCGACGCTTCGGAGAAGCTAGTCACTTTTACGCCATCTGGCACAGGCAGCATCTGGCTGCTGACCACGCTACCGTCTTTGACATTGAAAAAGATCACTTCGCCAACGTCGGTTACCCTGACCGCTTTCTCGGCTTGCTCTTCCATGGCCATATAGACTGTATTTGCATCGGCTCCGCGTTCACCAACCGGGATTGAATACTCTGCCGCCTGGCTCATATGGGCAGGCTGAAACAGCGGCATCACTTCATACAGCAGGTAGAAAAAGATAAGCGTGATGGCAACAATAACACTGACGCCCCCCATACCAATAGAAACCTGAGCAAGCTTATCTTTGATTGCTCGAAGTTTGCGGTAGCGGAGTAGCTGCGGCGTTTCGAAATTGACATGTGGTGTTCTTTTAACGGCTTGATCATTCATTATTAATACAGTCCAAAAGCATGATCCAATTACAATGCCAGAAGGATAATAAGTTAATATGACAGTTATGTTACAACACTGTCATATTCCACCGATGGTTCCGACAACAACGAAATAAATGGCAGGAGAGCTATAAAAACAAGGTCAGGTGTATGAAAATGAGCATATAAAAACGCAAAAAGCCCTGAGTTATTCAGGGCTTTCCGAGTGCTTCACCAGATGTCTAGTGACTTACGACCTGGCTACTTAAGACTCATTTACTTAAGACCTAGCTGCTTAAGGCTCTTATCCGCAACAGTCGCAGGCAGTGGAACATAACCATCCTTTACGACAACCTGCTGGCCCTGCTTGGACAGTACAGACTTGATAAACTCACCATCCAGTGGAGATAGAGACTTATTAGGTGCCTTGTTTACATAAACATAGAGGAAACGAGACAGCGGGTATTTGCCCGTTACTGCATTTTCAGGCGTTGCATCTACGAATGGCTGGCCAGGCTTCTTAGCCAATGGAATCGCACGAACACTGGCTGTTTTATAGCCGATACCCGAGTAACCAATACCGTTAATAGACTCTGATACACCCTGCACAACCGAAGCAGAACCTGGCTGCTCGTTTACGTTATTTTTGTAGTCACCCTTACACAGTGCTTTCTTTTTGAAGTAACCGTAAGTACCTGATACCGAATTACGACCAAACAGCTGAACACTGCTATTCGCAAGGCTGCCACTCAGACCAAGATCACTCCACTTGGAAACATCAGAATCGTAACCACACTTACGAGTCGATGAGAAAATCGCATCAATTTGTGCAATTGTCAGGCCTTCAACCGGGTTATCCTTATTTACAAATACCGCTAATGCATCAATCGCGACTGGAACTGCTGTCGGCTTATAACCAAACTTCTTCTCAAACGCTTCGACTTCTTTATCTTTCATCTTTCGGCTCATAGGGCCTACGTTTGAAGTGCCTTCAGTCAACGCTGGAGGCGCAGTAGAAGAACCTGCCGCCTGAATCTGTACATTTACATTTGGGTAGTGGCGCTTAAAGTCTTCTGCCCACAAAGTCATTAGGTTAGCCAGCGTATCAGAACCTACACTTGACAAGTTACCTGATACACCACTGGCTTTTACGTATGTATCCAGATTTTCATCAACCTTGGCACCTGCCGTTGCAGTCGCAGCGCCTGCTACGGCTGCCGTCATAGTCAACGCCGCAAATAGTTTCTTAAACTTCATATCTATCTCCAATTCAATTTAGTTGCTCTCAAAGCAAGAGCGCTATCTAACTTTGCAGTAAACCTCTAAGGACAAATCAAAGAACACTACTTATCCGGTTTGAGGTCACTATAGAGACGATTTATGACAGTCATGTGACAACCCTATTGCAAAATAATGACAACACCAGCAACATTCCAATAAACAGTATTGAATGATAAAACCGTTACAGAGTCATTATTAGAGACCTTTGCACGACGTTGCGAGCGAAGCAAAGACAAGGCAAAAAATGAAGAAAAAGCTCAGTTTATGAGTAATAAGTCCCGGTCGACCCAGGAGAGCGCACAATTTT
This sequence comes from Alkalimarinus coralli, assembly GCF_023650515.1. Lineage (NCBI taxonomy): Bacteria > Pseudomonadati > Pseudomonadota > Gammaproteobacteria > Alteromonadales > Alteromonadaceae > Alkalimarinus > Alkalimarinus coralli. The sequence continues at coordinate 4,697,088 of NZ_CP096016.1, read as the reverse complement.
GAGTCATTTTTTAACGCTGTATTTGTAAGCGCAGCAGTCGTGCAAAGGTCTCTATTAAACAACTATTAGGCTGAACAGGTTAACTTGCCTATAATAGGCCCCTGTAGTCTTCTCGATACAATCGGTGTCATACATTCGATGTCATACAATAGATGTCGCAATCATATAATAACAAGTCACTCTCAAAGGGAAGATACCCGTTAAAATGGCTGTCAGTATTTCACTTGCAAAAATAATCCGCCATATAGATCAGTTTACCGAAGTTATCGGGCGCGCAGTCTCCTGGCTTAATATCGCGATGGTGCTCTTAACCTGTTTTACAGTCGTCATGAGGTATGCATTCAACCATAGCTCGATAATCGCACAAGAAAGCATCATGTATTGTCATGCAGCTATATTTCTCGTCGCCAGCGCTTATACCCTAAAGCATGACGAACACGTAAGGGTAGACATCTTCTATCACCGCCTATCCAGCAGAGGAAAAGCCTTGGTTAATTTATTCGGAACGCTTTTTTTACTGCTGCCTGTCATCCTATTCATAGGCTGGAGCAGCTGGCCATATATTGTAAGTTCATGGCAAATTCTTGAGACATCGCAAGAGGCGGCTGGCATTCCCTTGGTTTATCTCCTTAAATCTTTAATCCTCATCATGGTTGCCGTCATGCTACTGCAAGCGATTTCCGAAATACTTAGAAGCATCGCTCAGATAAAAGGCATCAAGATCGAAGAGAGATCACCAAGCGAGGGGGCCCTGTGATGGTTGAATACATCCCTCTAATCATGTTCGCTGCCGCCTGCGCGGTGCTTTTATTCGGCTACCCAGTGGCATTTTCACTGGCGGGTACCGCGCTGATATTTGCAGCAGGCGGTATCGCAACCGGCGTATTTGATACTGCGTTTCTTCTCGCTACCCCCAACCGGCTCTATGGATTAATTACTAACCAGACCCTGATTGCCGTACCACTATTTGTTTTTATGGGTTGTATGTTGCAACGCTCCAAGCTGGCCGAAAACCTGCTGGAGAGTATGGCGATACTGTTTAGGAGCATGAAGGGCGGGCTGGGCATTTCAGTCGCAATTGTCGGCATGTTACTGGCGGCCAGCACCGGAATTGTAGGCGCAACGGTGGTAACCATGGGACTTATCTCGTTGCCTACAATGCTTAAACGAGGCTACGCCCCATCTATCGCGACAGGCACCATTTGTGCCACTGGGACGTTAGGACAGATCATCCCCCCCTCTATTGCACTGGTATTATTAGGCGACGTATTATCCAGTGCCTATCAGCAAGCCCAGCGTAATATGGGCATATTCAGCCCTGACACCGTATCAGTAGGCGACCTTTTTGTCGGTGCGATCATTCCAGGTCTCTGCTTGGTGGGCCTATACGTTCTCTACATTATACTCGTGGCAACCTTCAAGCCGGGCCTGATTCCCCCAAAGCAAGAGCAACCAGACGACGAGAGCAACCAAGTACCGCTATCTTTATTTCAAGACTTAACGCCGCCTCTACTGCTGATTGTCGTCGTTCTGGGTTCTATTCTCAGTGGTATCGCCACACCAACTGAAGCCGCAGGGGTTGGGGCGTTTGGCGCGATCCTGCTGGCGGGATACCGGAAAAAGCTGACTATCGAGGTCATACGAGACGTCTGCCGCACCACCACACGAGTCACCTGCATGGTATTTCTTATACTCATTGGTGCCTCTATATTTTCACTGGTCTTCAGAGGCTACGGTGGTGACGAGCTGATTCAGTCTCTGTTCAGTGACATGCCCGGCGGCGTATTCACTGCCACACTGGTGGTTATGTTAGTTATTTTTCTACTCGGGTTTATTTTAGACTTTATCGAGATAACCTTTGTTGTCGTACCAATAGTCGGCCCGGTATTGCTGTCTATGGGACTCGATCCGGTATGGTTTGGCATAATGATTGCGCTGAATTTACAAACCTCATTTTTGACCCCTCCATTCGGTTTCTCTCTGTTTTATTTGAGGGGTGTTGCACCAGAGTCCGTTGCCACATCTGACATATATAAAGGGGTTATTCCCTTTATCGTCATACAGCTGATTATGCTTGGCATGTTGGCAATATGGCCTGAACTGGCAACATGGTTACCCGACAAGATTTATAGCTGATAGAGACCTTCAGATATACAACAGGTCGCAAATGGATATCCCGAAAGTATTAGTGCAAAAGTTGACTTGGTAAGCTTACCAACGGTAAAACTCTAACTATACTGCTACCAAAACAACGAAAAAATAACGACATAAAGGTAGAACCATGAGACATTCTGAGCATAAGCCCACACCGGTCGGTGAACTGGCTCTCCAGATTGTGCCAATGCCAAAAGACACCAACGCAAATGGCGATATACACGCAGGCTGGCTGGTTGGACAAATGGATCTGGCAGCCGCAGCAGCCGCAGGCCGGTTGTCTCAAGGCAGAACCGCCACTGTTGCGATCGAGGGTATGGAGTTTATCTCGCCCGTCAGAGTAGGTTCACAAGTCAGTTGCTACACAAAGCTGGTTGACGTTGGACGAAGCTCTATTAAGCTTAGAGTGGAGGTTTGGACTCAGGATCTTGATGAACATCAGCCAAGAAAAGTCACCCAGTCAATCTTTGTGTTTGTGGCGATTGACGAAGAAGGGTGTATCCGGCAGCTACCGGACGAAGTCCTACACCCGTAGTGTTTATCGCCTAGCAACTAGGGAACGACTATTTGTTATTGACGCTTGCGATATCGCGCCTGTGACAAAATCACGCATAACGGAGTATGGCCATGGCAGACAACCCTAAAATTCTTACCATTGACGATGACTCGATTGTTCAGAGCATTGTGCGCCAGTCTCTGGAAAGCAATTACCAGCTGTTTTCCGAAAAAAGCGGTAGCGAAGGTATCGAGTCCGCTATCCGCAACATGCCCGATGTCATCTTGCTGGATATCGAAATGCCGGAAATGAACGGCTACGAAACGTGCAAGCACCTTAAAGCCGACGAACGCACCTCCAACATACCTGTCATCTTCATATCCAACCTAAGCGATATCCAGTCCAGAGTTTTATCATTTGAAGCGGGCGGCATCGACTTTCTCACCAAGCCTTTTGACCAGTCTGAGCTGTTAGCCAAATTAAACATAATCACCACATTCATTAAAAGCAATAAAGCACTTAGCAACGAGGTTACAAAAGCCACCACCACGGCCTATACCGCTATGCGTGGTTCAAGCGAGCTGGGGCTGGCCATACAGTTTATAGAATCGAGCTACTCTGCCAAGTCGCTTAATGCGTTGGCAAGCAAGTTTTTCAATGTGACCAGCAGCCTTGGGCTGAACTGCAGCTTAATGTTTATTGGCCGAAAGGAGCGGTCATTTTACTCATCAGAAAGTCACACCATATCCCCGCTGGAAAGAGAGGTCATTTCGACAATACACGAAAATGGCAACCGGTTTATCGATTTTGGCTCCCGAACTCAAATCAACTACCCGCGGGTCGCCTTGCTGGTAAAAAATATGCCGGTTGATGAGATAGAGACATATGGTCGATATAAAGACTTTCTCCCGACGATGCTAGGCTCTACAGACGCCAAGGTGCAAAGTCTGGAAACCGAACAAGCGCTGGTTGATCAAGCCCGGGAGCTGGGAGCCTCTTTTACGGCAGTAAAATCAACACTCATCGCGGTAGGTGAAAGCCTTGAGAAAAACCAGAACGATATTGTCCAGCTGTTGCAGTCAATGCTCTCAGAGCTGGAAGAGAAGATACCCAGAATGGGCCTGGAAGATGACCAGGAAAGCTATATCGTGACCCGGGTAGACACCACCATTGCAGCGGCCGAGAAAATTATCGACAGCAGTACAAACACCAGCCATGCATTTAAGTCGGTATCAAGACTTCTTCAACACCTTGCGGACAAGCAGCAAGCGCTACTACACAGCGTTGTACAAAATGCCCCTACCGACAAAGAGTCTGACGGCGGCATGGAAGACGGGTTCTCTGGAGAAATTGATCTTTTTTAGCTGGGCAGGCTAACGATACAATATCATCCATCAATAGAGCGTTGTCGTCTCCCACCTTATGCTCGACACATACATCAAAGTAGCCTGTAATATGCAAACCTGCTCACACACACCAAATCTGGTTGCTTTAGTCTGCTTTAATACATAACGTATGAACAGCCATGCGCCCATTGGCCATGCACAAGACAGCTCGTAACGAATGCAATAGATCAGGTTCACAATCGCGACCTATACTTACAGCATCACGCGCCAGTCAACACAATCAAAACCTCCAAACCAGGAACATTGTTTTATGGAAGGTGTTTTTTTAAAAGTACTGATACTGCTCGCAGCAGCAGTCATGGCTTCCACAGCATTAAGACGTATTCACATTCCGCCCATTCTCGCCTATCTCTGTGTCGGATTAATCGTTGGCCCCAGCGCATTTGCAGTTGTCGAAGACCTGGAAGCGATCCGGTTTCTTGCTGAGTTCGGCGTCGTGTTCCTGCTCTTTTCGCTGGGGTTGGAGTTTTCTCTGGCGAAAATGATGGCCCTGCGACACACGGTGTTTGGCTTGGGCGGGCTGCAAGTATTGATCAGCTGTATCGTTATTTATGCCGTCGCACTTGCGGTGGGGGTTTCCATTGAGGAGGCCATCGTCATTGCTGGTGCGCTGTCGTTATCGTCCACTGCAGTGGTGAGTAAAGAGCTATCCTCCCGAAACGAACTGCATAAACCCCACGGGCAGCTCTCCATTGGCATCTTACTGTTTCAAGACATCGCAGCGGTGCTGTTTCTCATACTTGTTCCGGCATTTTCCGGCAGTGACCACGAGGCCATTTTTACATCCATCGGCCTTACACTGGTTAAGGGGGTTGCTCTATTTGCACTACTACTGGCCTGTGGCAGGTGGGTTCTGCCCCCACTCTTTAATGAAGTAGCTAAAGCCCACTCAGAAGAAGTGTTTGTTATGACGGTCTTGCTGGTATCGCTACTGGCTGCAGCATTGACCCACCACTTCGGACTGTCCATGGCATTGGGCGCATTTATTGCGGGCATGATGCTGAGTGAAACTAACTATCGGCATCAAATTGAGGCCGATATCAGGCCATTTAGAGACCTGCTGCTAGGGCTGTTTTTTATCTCAGTCGGGATGGCACTGGATATTCATGCACTGCTCAAAAATTGGCATTGGATCGTACTCTGTAGTGCGGTCTTAATAATTGGCAAAGCACTACTTATTTTTATACTTACCAGAGCAAATAAACACAGTAAGCGAGATTCAATCACCACTGGGCTTTACCTTGCCCAGGGCGGTGAGTTTGGCTTCGCGCTCTTTGCTTTGGCATTCAAAAGCGGCACCATGAGTGAACCGGTTAGCGGCATTTTAATCCCAACCATCGTGGTGTCTATCGCCTTAACGCCATGGTTAATTGGAATTGCCCCAAAAGTTTCAACCAAGCTGTTTGGCGAAGCCAAGTTTGTTCCCCAAAATGACTATAAAGCACAACTAAACAAAGCCAGTGAATCTCTTAGCGACCATGCAATATTATGCGGGTTTGGCCGCGTCGGTCAGTCGGTTTCAAGGTTTCTAAGCAATGAAAAACTACCTTATATTGCGGTGGACATTGACCCTTTTCGAGTCAATGAAGCCAGTATAGCAGGAGAGAATATATATTATGGCGATGCCTCCCGAATCGACATATTAAGGGCATTAGGGCTTGAGCGTGCCAAACTGCTGGTGATCAGCTACAAAGAGTTAGACGTGGCCAAAAAGGTTCTCCATACCATACGGGAAAAAGGCTACGACATCCCTATTCTAGTTCGCACAAGCGATGACTCATCACTGGAAGAGCTATTACAAGCGGGGGCTACAGAAATTGTCCCTGAAACAATGGAAGCCAGTTTAATGCTAGTCTCGCACGTACTCACCATGATGGGCACACCACCTTCAAGTGTTTTTAATCATATTGAAAACGCCCGAAAACAACGCTATCAGATTTTACATGGCTACTACCACGGCATTAGCTCCAAGACGGTTGATGAACAAGGCAATGCGCTCGAGCAGCTTCATGCGGTGCTGCTAACTGAAGACTGCTACGCGACGGGCAAGCAATTAGCAGAGCTTAAGCTTGAGAAAGCCGGAAACCCGGTTGAAACCATAAAACATCAGAATGGAGAAGAGTCACCTCCCTCAACGTCGAGGCCGCTAGAGGCCGGAGACACGATTATATTGCACGGTAGCTCAGAGCAAATAGAGCGCGCTGAAAACCTTATTCTGGCCGGATAACAACAACCTTCAAGATCAGGTAGTGAAAAACAAATGAATTTAAGCGATAATCGTTCGCAATTGATATGTATCGTTACGCCAAACATGCTAGTTAGAGGATCATGATGAAATCACTGAGCGACCTGCTTGAAAACAACAAAGTCTGGGCTGAGAAAATAGAGCAAACCAGCCCAGGGTTCTTTGAGCAACTGTCAGCCCAGCAGACCCCTGAAATTCTCTGGATTGGTTGCTCTGATAGCCGGGTACCCGCCAACCAGATAGTCGGGCTGCTTCCCGGTGATGTATTTGTACACCGAAATGTTGCCAATATCGTTAACCAGACCGATCTAAACTGCTTATCCGTTATTCAATACGCCGTTGAAGTACTCAAGGTCAAGCACATTGTCGTCGTAGGACATTATGGTTGCGGTGGAGTAAAAACAGCACTGCACAATGAGAGAAACGGGCTGATTGATAATTGGTTGCGAAATATCAAAGACACATATGCGTCATACCAAGCGGAGCTGGAAGGCATTACAGATGAGAGTCAACGTGTCGACAGGCTGTGCGAACTCAATGTCATGCAACAAGTCATGAACGTCAGTCAAACCACCGTCGTACAGGAAGCCTGGTCTAAAGGGCAAAATTTAACGGTTCACGGTTGGGTATACAGTATCAAGAATGGCTTGATAACCAATCTGGATGTATCAATCCAGAACAATGAAGCAACAAACACTATCTATAAGATATCGTAGAAACCTTTGCACGGCATTATGAGCGATATAACGGCAAGGCAAAAAATGACAAAAAAGCGCAGTAGCCGTGCAAAAGTCACCCCTAGTCACTCAAGGCTATTCAAAACGCGATAGTCTCAGGTTTATAAACCCGATATAGGATCTATACTCAATAGCAATGGCCAGAGCTCTTTAAAACCGAGTCAGTACACCAAAGCTATTATTCCTTAATTATCGGCAATGATGCCCTTTGAATGTGATGACTAAAAAACGCAGCGTTTCATCGATCTACCTTAACCTCTCTCTAAGCCTTAGCACGCTTATCGTTGTACTGGTGGGCGTTACTCTAATTATCCTCAACACACAGCATCACAATAAAATTGTTGAACAAATTTCTGGCGGCGTCTCCGGTCAGTTAAAAGAGGCCATAGCCCACCAAGTGGATAGCTCAGTCAAACTGGCTAACGAGGTTCATCAGGACGCCATACAGGCCCTTCAAGAAAAACTTGCAAGAGAAGTCAGGCAAGCCCACCAGCAAGCCAGCAAAATACTCAAAAATAATACCGACCTTCCACGGGCAAGACAGCAAGAGTTGATTATTGATACGCTACGCCCCATTCGGTTTAACAATGGGCATGGCTCAGTCTTTATAGTTGATACCAATGGCACCTCAATACTTGCCGGATCGCCTGAAGCAAAGACGCCACTCACCGACAAGGCCATCCAGCGAATCAAAGATCAAGACGAGCTGTACGCGCAAGGGCTGACACCAGGCGCACAAGATGCGCTCCGTTCATCCGCCGACTCGACTATTTTCTTTTATAAATATCTGGAGCCACTGAACTGGATAATAGGCACCAAAGAGTCGATTACTCTGTTTGAGAAAGAAACTAAAGAACAACTGCTTGGAATACTCAGTAAGCTCAAAACCAACAAACGTCTTAGATTATTTGTCGCCGACGCAGAACTTAACTTGCTCGCTATACAAGGAAAAACGATTCCGCCTGAAGAGCTCGGGCTGTATCAGGTGCTACCCGAAAACAGAGCACTGGTAAACGAGGCAGTTCAATTAGCAAAAAATAATGAAAACGAGGTGATACAAGCCAAGTGGTTCGACCAAATAAGCCAGCAGTACGATCCTGTACTGCTCTATATGAGCTTAGAACCGAACTGGAACTGGATCATCGGGTCATTTGTCACCCTGTCAGATATTGAGCAGGAGATAGGTCTCAACAAGTCACGGATAACCGACAGGGTAGAAGACCAGATAACAGATATCGCCATTATTTTACTGGTCGCCTATGCCATCGCAGTGATAGGCGGGGTACTGGTTTACCGAAAGATTCAGTGGCATTTCAACCTGTTTATAGAGCGACTGCAACATGCTGCGCACGACAATCAGCCCATTTCAGGCGAGATGATATCCATTAAAGAGTTTGATGCGCTTGCCCAGACCATGAATCAGCAAATGGAAAAGCGAGCGGTGCTTCAGGCTGAGCTAGAGCGCCTTGCACAAAAAGACCCACTAACTGACCTTTATAACCGCCGCAGAATGGATGAGATACTTGCTGATGAGGTCGCACGAACCAACAGGAACCAGCGGCCGTTTAGCCTCATACTGTGTGATATAGACCACTTCAAAAAGGTTAACGACACCTACGGCCACGAAACGGGCGATCAAGTGATTTGTGCCGTTGCAGACATCTTGCGAACGTCGCTTAGAGAGCAGGATGCGATTGCTCGCTGGGGAGGCGAAGAGTTCTTAATCGCACTGCCTGATACAGGAGTAGAACATGCAAAAAAAGTGGCGGAGAAAATAAGAGTGGCGTGCGAAAACCATACGGTCTCGCATGCAGGACAATCGATCCGCTTTACATTAACGTTTGGCGTTGAAGAGTTTGATGGGGCTAAAGATATCAAAGCAGCCATAGCAGCGGCTGACCAGGCGTTATACCAAGGAAAGCACCAAGGCCGAAATGTAGTTATTTGCAACCAAAGTTAAACAATCGTGATTTCACCAACATCACAAAAAAACGGAGCCGATGCTCCGTTTTTTTATGCTTTTTAAACCCGCTATCGAGTGCCAAAAACGACCATGGTTTTGCCTTTCACCTGAACCAGGCCTTGATCCTCCAGGGTTTTTAATACCCGGCCAACCATTTCTCTGGAACAGCCTACAATACGGCCAATTTCCTGGCGGGTTATTTTAATCTGCATCCCATCAGGATGGGTCATTGCATCGGGCTCTTTACACAAGTCCAGCAGTGTTCTGGCTACGCGGCCCGTTACATCCAAAAACGCCAAGTCGCCAACTTTACGGGTGGTCTGGCGCAAACGGGAGGCCATCTGTTCACCAATAAAGTATAAAATACGAGGGTCTTCCTGAGATATTTCACGGAACTTGGTGTAGCTAATTTCCGCAACTTCACACTCTGTTTTTGCTTTTACCCACGCACTACGAGAGTCCATATTATCGAACAGACCCATCTCTCCGAAAAAATCGCCCGTATTCAAGTACGCCATAATCATTTCCCTGCCATCATCATCTTCGATGATAACGGTCACGGACCCCTTGATTATGTAAAACAGGGAATCACTTTTATCCCCTGCATATATAATAGTACTTTTTGCAGGGTAACGACGCCGGTGGCACTGTGACAGAAAAAAGTCCAGATGTTTTGTTTTACTCTCTACCGGTTTAATAATCGTTGCCATCTTTTGTTGTCCCTTTATTTATTACTTAGCTACCTACGCCGACTCGCCAGCGAACATAGCACAACTATTTTCTTTTGATTGTCGTTTATTGCCCTTATCCATGGGCTGTATTTATGAGCTCGTTGTTGCAGCCTTTGTCATCACAAAAAGGCACAACTAACACTTTATCGAGACGTTTGCACGACTACTGCGCTTACAAAAACAGTGTTAAAAAATGATTCAAAATGCTCATTTATAGACCATAAACTGCGCTTTTTCGTCATTTTTTGCCTTGTCTTTAATTCGCTCATAACGTCGTGTAAAGGGCTCGATCATTATTATTGTTAAATGAGCATTGCTGCTTCTTACTTCCGCGCTACCGTTTATATCAGGATAAAAGCCCATCAGCAACTTATTGATCTTGCTCGCACAATCCTACGTCATTTGAGTATAGCCCAAGATATAAAAACCAGCTTTATATTAAAAAGTGCTTTTATGTTACCCTTCGTTGCAAAGCATGAGCTTAACAGGTTATTTAACACTCGATTCGTTATAACCGATTACAAAATAATGTTCGGAGCATAGCAACTGAACAAGCTAAGTTTAATAAGAGGGCACCATGAACGTAAAAATAAGCTGGGGCGGCGACGCTAAATTTATTGGGGAATCAGGCTCTGGACACCAGGTCACAATGGATGGCCCTCCCGATCATGGTGGTCAAAACCAAGGCCCTCGCCCAATGGAAATGCTACTGCTGGGCTTAGGTGGCTGCACCTCATTTGACGTGATGAGCATTCTCAAAAAATCACGCCAGGATGTCACCGACTGCGTTGCAGAAATAAAGGCTGAGCGCGCCGACGAAGTTCCCAGTGTATTTACCAAAATCCACGTACATTTTGTCGTTAAGGGAAACAACCTTAAAGAAAACCTGGTAAAACGAGCCGTTTCATTATCAGCAGAAAAGTACTGTTCAGCATCTATTATGCTTGAGAAAGCAGGAGTCGAGATCACCCACGACTACGTGATAGAGGAATAAGCCCATATGACGACCAAACGCCCAAAGCCAACCGCCGGTATGCGACATGTCGCGCTCTTCGTTACAGAGTTTGAAGCGACTGAACGTTTCTATGTTGAACTGCTAGGTATGGATGTCGAGTGGCGCCCGGACAGTGACAATGTCTATCTCTGTTCGGGTAACGATAACCTTGCTCTTCACCGAGCGCATAAGGGAGCCCCATCTGGCCCGCAGCGGTTGGATCATATTGGCTTTATTATTGACGAAATGGATCAGGTAGACGCCTGGTATGAATTTCTTAATAGCCATCAGGTAAAAATACTGAACAAACCTAAAACCCATCGAGATGGCGCTCGGAGCTTTTATTGCTATGACCCTGATGGTACGGCCGTTCAGATGATATTCCATCCACCTATTTCGGCACCAGCAAGCTAAGCTTTTGTCCTGTGGCGGCACCCGTTCCGCCACATATCCCCATGACTCAATACCCAAACGCAGCATTTCCATTTCACGAGTCAAACGGCTACCAGGCAGCGTTAATAGACTTACCCGTATATTCTGTGGGCCATCAGCTCTTTCACTCTCGGCCTTATAATTAAGTCCATCGCTAACGGCATTTTGTTTCCGGGAATGACCAGTGTGTCCTGGCGAGAAACAAAAGAGCCACTAATCATCTGCAGCAGGTATGGGAAATCAACCTCACTGTATTGGCGAAAATGGATAACCACCATACTTTCGTCGTCAGACGGGACTTCCCGCATCACAAACGGGTTTGACGTATCGACGGTCGGAACACGCTGAAAGTTGATATGAGTATTAGAAAATTGTGGAACAATATAGCGAACATAGTCGTCCATTCGATTAACAATCGTATTGACCACCGCCTCTTGAGAATAACCTCTTGACTGGGTATCTCGATATATTTTTTGTATCCACTCTAAATTAACAATCGGTGCGACACCGATTAGCAGGTCAACATGGGATGCAATATTGACCTGCTCAGTCATGATCCCCCCATGCAGGCCTTCATAAAAAAGCACATCGGTATTATTTGGCAAATCCATCCATGGTGTAAATGTACCTGGTGCCCATCCGTCTCTCGTTAAATCATAGTCATCATCATGGACGTATTGACGGTACCGCCCTGTTCCGGTCGCCGCATAATCCTGGAACAGTGCTTCTAGCTTATCGACATGATTAGCGTCCAGTGAAAAGTGGTTCCACTCACCATAGTGGCCTTTTGCTGCAAGCCGCGACATCTCTTTACGGGTATATTTATGAAAACTATCCCCCTGGATCATCCCGGCGTTAATCCCTTCATCAGCAAATATATGGCTAAAGATATTACTCGCAGTGGTTGTTCCCGCGCCCGAAGAGCCGGTTACAGATATAATTGGAAACTTGGCTGACATTACTACCCGCTTAATTAATTTAGCTTTGCGCCATTTTAATCGTTTCGCGGTAAGATTGCCTGCCCAAGATTAAATTAACGGTCATTGATTAATGAGCGCGCCATGACTAAACACGGCTGAGCTCAACAGAAACCACCTTAGAAGTTGCTAAGCAGGCGGGGCTTTTCAATGACATACCCCTGAGCGTAGTCAACCCCTAACGAGGTCAGCAACTCCAGGCATTGCATATCTTCTACTTGTGTTGCCACCAGCTCTTTGCCCATAAAGTGAACCATCTCAGTCATTGAACGCACCATCGCCCTGTCCCCCTCATCTGAGGTGAGGTTTTTAATAAAGGTGCCATCAATCTTGATCATATCCACGGGTAGCTCTTTCAGGAAGTGGTAAGAAGACATGCCCGCCCCGAAGTTACCAAGACAAAAGTGGCAACCAATCTCTTTCAACTCGTTCATGAAATCGGCAACACTATGCACATTGGAGATAGCCGCGGCTTCTGTGATTTCAAACCATAATTTTTCCAGCGGCGCATCATATTCACTGAGCCGGTGGTAGATAAACTCTAACAGCTCTTCATCATTCAGCGAGTGGCCAGACAGGTTAATCGCTATCCCGCCCATGGCATCAAGGCTGGCACTATGCTGGGACATCCAATCCAGCATATGCCCAACGACCCAACGGTCTACGGCCTGCATACGGTTATACTTTTCTGCGGTACGAACAAACTCATAAGCAGGAATTAAATGGCCGCGATCATCATAGACACTCAGTAAAATTTCATAATGGGTTTTGACCCGCGTTTCAGACTGTAACGGTATAATCTTCTGGCAGCGCAATAATGTGCGTTCATCATTTAAGTTACTGAATCCAGCCACTTTCGCTTTGATTTGCGCCTGCTGCGATAAGTTAGACTCATCAGCCGCATAATGATCCACTTTGTTCGGGCCTCTTAACTTCGCCCGACGACAGGCTTCTTCTGCAACCTTAAGCAGCCGATCAGTATTCGATGCCACTTCGTTTGCCGAAGCCACACCAATACACACCGCAAGCTGATACGTTTTTTCATCCCACTTGAACTGATATTCGTGGATTTGCCTAACGTACTGCTTTGCCAGCCCATCTACGCTAGGGTGCCTGACCAAAACACCAAACTCATTCCCCCCCAAACGCGCTACAACAGCACCTTTGGGCGCATAATCAAGCAAAAGCTTCGATACATCTTTCAGAATCTGGTCGCCCGCTTCATAACCCGCAGCGTCATTGACTATCCTGAACTGGCGCAGATCAAGATATAACAACGAACACTCTACCGCATCCCCCTGCCCGAGCAGGCTTTCAATATTGCGTTCAAACTCTTTACGATTAACCAGCCCCGTTAATTCATCATGAGTCGTCGCAAATGAGAGCTGGTTATAAACCTGCTTAACCATATTGTCGAGGCTCTCGTCCACGATAGGCACTTCATAGTCTTTTTCAAGAACCGCGATCTCTTTTTGCAAGTAGCCGGCAACGGTCATTAAATCAAGCTCAACAACCTTCATCCCTTGATGGTTAACAAACACGAACTTTGAGAAACCTTTACCAACCCATACCAGCCTCATATATTGAGGGTTCTCCGGGTCTTTAGTGTATTTTAGCCAGTCGCCCAGCTCTAATTTCTGAGCTCTCAAAACCCAACGCTGCATGCCTCGATGCCGACTCTCTGTGAGCAACGAGATGTCGCCCTGCTCGCCAAAAGACTGCTCAGCAGGCATTTCAATCATTTCAACCTGAGCGGTTTTGGAGCCAACCAAAAAGCGCTTAAGTTCGTCACGAATATGTCCCGATGGCATATGGTTGCTGGATATAGACGACAGCCCCTCTTGAATAATCTTGAGCAGGTCGGTCAAATTGATATCCAAGTCTGGGTCATCGCCATAGGCGAGTAAGCTGTCAAGCACCCCCAGATAGTCCTGCCATGCCTGACTTTGGTCACCCTGGCGAATGTACGTCAACGACAGTAAGTCCTGCCAGCCACCGTTGATTAGTGACACCACGGCCTTTGGCACCTTGCGCCCGGCAATACGTTTTTCTATTTGTCTCGCCACCACCTTTTTGGCCTGAACCACTTTTTGCGACCCTTCAGCAGCAGCGGCTACCCTCTCAACATTGCGCCGATAGAGCAGATTCTGGCGGTCTACCAACTCATCGAGTTCACCCAACACTTCATCAAAAACGCTGGTATCCTGCTCAAACTCGTTGTTGATTCGTTGAATAATACCCTCTATCTTCTTCTGGTTTGCAGGATTTGGCCGCCCGCCTTTAATACCAAGCTGAGCCACACGATTCAGCACCGCACGAACCGGGCTATCGACATCTTCAAAAAACTCTTTGTTTCTCATTAGCACTTTAAGAACCGGCACTTCCAGTTGCGTCAGCTGTGACTTGGTCACTTCTGTCAATTTCTGACTGGTTTTCATGCTGACAAAGAAACGATCAACCACGTCAACCACATCTTCCTGGTCTTGAGACAACGCTTTTTTAGTGCCCGTACGACTTTCCAGCTTTTCCTTTAGACGCCTGATCAGCGGAGGGACTTCATTGACAGCGGCACTGCTCTCTTTGGATGAGTTTGCCTGCATATCGTCAAGCCCGGACTTTAACTCATCATGGCTCCACTTTGGCGCATTTGGGTCTTTTCTATCAACCGCCTCTGAGTCCTGAACCCCCACCTTCCTGCTCTTTTCAAGCATAGAAAAAAGGTGATTGATGGTTGAATAGGCACTCTGGGCTGCCCGCTGATGCGCACGAAACTGAGATAAGTCATCGGCATCCAACTTAGTCTGCGGTTGAAAAGGCGGCTCTAGCGACTGAACATTTTGTGTTTCCGGTGAGGGCTTTAAAGCGCTGCTGACGCGACGTATATTCCCTTGCCGACTATCTGTATCGTTCTGTTTATTGGCTGCGGCCGATATTGAAGCCACGCTCGCTTTTGTATTCAGTTTCGCAGAGGCTTTGTCAGCTACCTCCGCATGCAGCGAATGGTTGTCTTTACTGTCTGGGGTCAAATGATCTGACGGCGGTTTATTCTGTTCGCTCTCTTCATTCTGCTTTCGGTCAGAGAGGTATTTACTCAAATCCAGGTCTGGCAGAATATTTTGGCGAATAAGGATTTGGTTTAAGCTCTGATAGAGGTCTTCCAGGCTTTTGATAACGGTTGTCTCAAAGGTTCTATAAACCGTTTTATCTGCTATGTGTGGCAAATTAAACTGGCTAACAACATCCCGAAAGGCATAAACGATCAGCGCAGGGCCTAATGGGTTCTGGTAACCCAGGTGATTAACAATCCCGACCTTATCAAGCCGCATTTTAAGTTGTAACAAAGCGCCTCGATATTGGGTTTCCGCTTTAGTCACCATCACCTTAAACATCAGCCAGTCTTCAAATTCATTTTTTTCGATCAGCGAAAGCTGGCTGGCGTTGTCCTCCGTTTTTTGATTTTCGTGGACATGACCCGGTTTTAAAGGTGCCGCAACAGCCGCCAGCGTAAGAAGACGGATTTTAGACTGATTCTCTTTTAGGACACCCGCTGCATCCATCAGCTCATTACACACCTTGTCACTGGAAGCATTGTTGGCAGCATGAATGAGCGCCGCATCAACATCAGTGGCATAGTGATCGAGTAAAGGCTCCAGGTACTCCGCAATAGACTTATTACACTGCCTGATGATAAACGAGGCCTGATCTGACTCCCCGCGCACAGAGGGTTTCTCAACCCCTTGACCCGCACACAGGCTAAGCATCGCATCAATGGCAGCAGTATCAACTTCAATAAAACAAACGCCCATAGCCCCTTGGATAAGTCTTACAGGGTGCACCAGCAGAGTGTGCTCTTTCGCGCAGGAAGGGTCTGTAAACAGTACTTTTATCTTTAAGTCGGGTGAGCGCTGGACAGCCTCACGCACAGACAAAGAGACTTCTTCATCATATTTAACAAACAAACCTTCGGCACAAAAGTCTGCGATATCACAGTGCCAGAACTGGTCTCCTGTCAGGGTTAACTTTGCAGCGAGAGTAATAGGCCGTCGAAGGCTTGTACGCCGTTCCATGGTCATTTAATTTATGTCTCTTTATACTGGAATCAAATATATGGCTTAAACAGGTTCTTAACAAATAAAGCATAACTGAAGTATAGACAGCTTTAAGCAATTGATAGTAATGATCTGTAAACAAAGGTTAAATTCGTCCTGCCACACCTGAGGAGCGTCAAAAAGCTAGTATAGGAATCATGAAAAAACGATCAACCCTTTTTGCAACAACGCCTTTTGCAGCGACTTCTTTTGCAACAACGCCTTTTGCAACGACGTCTTTCGCAACAATGTCTTTCGCAACGGCATCCCTGCTACTGGTATCAGCGCTGCTGTTCTCACTGATACAAGGCTGTAGCACATTTACATACTATCAACAGGCAATCGCAGGTCAGTATAAAGTACTCAGTAATCGCGTAGACATAGAATCCCTTATTGCTGACCCGGAGACCCCCGAAGAGTTAAGGGAAAAACTGATTACAGTTCGTCGAGTCAGGGCTTTTTCTGCTTCAGAGATGAGCATGGACGTTGGGGGCAGCTACTCACAATACAGCGATACCAAACGAAACTTTGTGGTATGGAACATATCAGCAGCCCCGGAGCTATCGCTCAAGCCTCACCAATGGTGTTATCCCATTATCGGTTGCCAAAGCTATCGGGGCTATTTCCAAAAGCAGATGGCTGAAGAAGAGGCTGAAAACTTAACACGGCAAGGGTTAGATACTTGGGTCGGAGGAGTCACCGCGTACTCAACTTTAGGCTGGTTTGATGATCCGGTGTTAAATACCTTCGTTTACAGAGAGGACAGCGACCTGGCCGCCCTGTTAATCCATGAATTAAGTCACCATGTGCTTTATATTAAAGGGGATACTGCGTTTAATGAAAGTTTTGCCACTGCGGTTGAGCTTGAAGGGTTGCGCCGCTGGCTTACATTAAACAACCAAACAGAGCGTGTTAGGCAGCATCAACAAAAGATGAAAGAGAGAGCTGTTTTTATATCAACCGTGTCCACATCCATAGAAAAACTAAAAGCGCTTTATAAGTCAAATATAAGCGATAAGGACAAACGATCCGGGAAGCAACAGATTATTGCGCAGATGAAAAACCAGTACCAACAAGCGGCGCTAGACAATGAGTTGTCTGGACTCTACCACCGCTGGTTTGACCATATCAACAATGCAAAACTGATTACCGTATCCAATTATTACCAGTTTGTGCCCGCCTTTACAGCCATGATAGCGGAGTCAAAGGGCAATATGGCGCAGTTCTATAAATCCGCCAAAGCTCTGGGGGAGAAGGACAAGGAGTCCAGGGATAAAATACTGCAAGCTTATCTGGACTCACCTGCGCCTTAGACAACGCTACAAGCGCTTTGCAAAGACCTTGGAGTTTCGTTGCAGGTTATAGTCTGACTGTTTGTGACCAGGAAGGTCATCCTTGGTCGACTTCTCAAACCCCCTTTCAACAAACCAGTGCTCTGTTTGAGTGGTCAATACAAACAAACGACTGAACCCTTGGGATCGTGCTCGCCTTTCGACCGCCTCCAACAGTGCATCCCCTCGACCATAACGACGATAATCAGCGCGAACGGCAAAGCAAGACAGCTCACCAGCGCCATCATCAGGAAAAGGGTATAACGCAGCACAACCAATGATTGCGCCATCCCTCTCATCAACCGTAAAGTAACCAATCTCAGTCTCTATCAGCTCTCTCGAACGGCGTACCAGAATGCCTTGCTCCTCCAGCGGTTGAATAAGCTTCATAATGCCGTTAATGTCACCAACCTGTGCAGGCCTGATTTGTTCATAGTCGTCGGAGTTAACCATGGTTCCCGCACCATCGCGAGTGAACAGTTCCTCCAAAATCGCGCCATTACTTTTGTAACTGATAATATGCGCACGCTTTACGCCATTTGCACAGGCTTCACACGCGGCTTTCAGCTGCGCTTCCGCAAACGTGTTCAGTTGCCCTCCTGAGTTTAGCAATGAACGCCCGTCTGCAATGGTTAGCTCTCTAATGAGTTGATTCTCACCATTCATAATACCGGGCTTGTCAGTCAGCATGATTAGCTTTTCTGCTTTTAGTGCCGCTGCGGCCGTGCTGGCAACATCTTCATAACTTAAGTTAAAAGCATCCCCTGTTACCGAGTAGCCCAATGAGGGAAGCAAGACCACCGCACCGGAGTCCAGCAAAGACTCAATGGCCTCCTTATCAATACGCCTTACCTTACCGGTATGACACAGGTCTGTCCCTTCGAGAACCCCCACGGGGCGTGCCATAACATAGTTACCGCTGCATACTCTAATTTTTGCTCCGTGCATCGGCGAGTTCACAACGCCAGTAGAAAGCCTGGCTTCTAAGGTGGCCCTGAGTCGACCTGACACCTCCAGTATATATTTCAGCATCTCTTCATGCGTTACCCGCAACCCAAGGTGGAATTCCGACGCGATACCGGCTTCCTCAAGCCGGGCATCTATCTGTGGACGAGCACCGAACGCGACAACCAGTCTGACTCCCAGACTATTCAATAACGCAATATCATGAACGATATTGATTAAGTTATCGTCCTCCAGCGCCTCGCCGCACAACGTAAGCACGACCGTTCTTTTGCGATGCGCATTGATATAAGGAGAGGACTGTCGAAACCAGTTAACCCACTCTTTAGAACTCACCTTTGCTCTCTCCTTCGGCATGGTCTCCTGCCACTAAATCGTATTCCACCAGGCCGTTGATGCAGTATTGCTGTATCAGGCCTTTAAGTATATTAACCGCTGGTTTGACCTGATCAATGGCCAAAAATTCATCAGGTTGATGGGCCTGGTCTATTGAGCCCGGCCCCATCACAACCGTTTCCATGCCCAGCGCTTGCAGGTAGGGAGCCTCGGTTGCAAAGGCGACCGCTTCTGATGAGTATCCACTGAGTCGCTCACATGCCGCCACAAAAGGAGACTCCGCAGGCGTTTCAAATGCAGGTACGCCGCCAAACAGGTGCTCTATCTCTAGCGCGACCTGATGTTTCTGCGCTATCGGTGTGACGCGCTGGCTAATCATTGCTCTAAGCGAGTCAATATCCATGCCCGGCAATGGCCTCAGATCAAACTGAAGCTCGCAAGCACCGCAAATACGATTCGGGTTATCGCCGCCATGAATATGGCCAAAGTTCATCGTTGGCACCGCAATTTCGAACGCCGGGTTTTGATACTGCGCCTGTAGCTCTCCTCTAAATCGGGTCAGGTCTGCCAGCACATCAACCATGCAATCCAGCGCACTATGCCCTAACGCCGGGTTCGATGAGTGTCCTGAGCGGCCTTGGAGTCGGATACACTCCATCATCATGCCCTTGTGCATACGAATAGGTTTTAACCCGGTTGGCTCTCCTATCACAGCACATCTTGCTTTTGGCCGGCCCGCCTCCGCCAGTGCCCTGGCCCCTGACATTGAACTCTCTTCATCTGCCGTTGCAATAATAATTAACGGTTGCTTAAAGTCCGCTCCTGCAAAACCCTGCACGGCACTTAATATCACCGGGAAAAAACCTTTCATATCGCAACTTCCCAGGCCGTAAAGCCGGTCGTCACGATAGTCCAGCTTAAAAGGGTCTGAGCTCCACTTTGACTGATCAAAGGGAACGGTGTCGGTATGCCCTGCAAGAACGAGCCCTCCTGGTCCCTTACCCATCGTTGCGATCAGGTTCTGCTTGCCGGGGTGGGCAGGAACATCCATGCGCTCGACTTCAAAACCCAATAATGCAAGCCAATCCGCCAGTATTGCAATTACCTGGCTGTTGCTTTGATCCCACGCTGTCGATGGGCTGCTAACCGATGGTGTTGATACCAGTTGCATCAACATTTTCTCAAATGAGGGTAACGCCACATCATTAATCATTTCGCCAGACCTATTTCCATACCTTAACCAGCCCTACTTCCATTCCTTAACCAACCCTACTTCCATTCCTTAACCAGCCCTACTTCCATACTTTAAAAGAGGTGATATTTCGCTTGCGGAGCGGATAACTCACCTTTCCGCCAGCCACAATCTGCTCGACTTCGATAACGTGCTCATCGACCGAAATAATAACGCCTTCAATTGTTTTTCCTGAGTCGGTCTCAACTAACGCTCTTCGCTTAAGAAACATCTCAGCCTCTTCTATCTCTGATTCCTTAAAGCTCTTTTCGAGCGGCTTGAGGTCTGGTTGCTCTGAAGCCGCGCTTTGCTGTGACGGAAGAGTTTCAGTTTGCTGTCTGGCATCGCCAAACGTTGTCTCATCAATCGTCAGGCTTAAGTCTTCTAGCAGTTCTCCATTTAACTTGATACGCAAGTTAAGCATGTTGACAATATCGTTAGCAGAAAAAAGCGACAGAGAGGTATAGTCAATACCCCGGTCGGGCCGCACTTCTACATTTAACAGACCGCCATCGAGAATGTATTGCCGATACGCCTCTATCAGCGATGGATTCAGATGAACGCCATGGTCTTTCAAATCGGCATCCCACTCTTGAGTGGCATACTCTACATAACGTTTTCTCTCTGTTTCTGTTTTCTTGCCACAGTAAAAAGATAAGCGGCGGAAATAACCGCCATCATTAAAGCTCCAGACGGCGCTTTTTATTTCCGGCACTTGCTGTGTGCCAACAACATCATAGAGGTCGTTGCCTGATACCCCCAAGTCGACCAGGAACTCGCTATGTCCCATACTATCTGAGTCCACAAGCGCTCGAATGGATAGTTCTTTTGATAGCGCATCATACTGATACCCCATCTCGCTACTGACAGTGAACTGATCGTAGCCCATTGCCCTTAACTCATCCGCTTCAACGACGACGGTATCGCCGCAACCGTAAACACCAAAAGGATTAAAAACCGTCGTTGACTCAGTGTCTGCTGAGGCACCGATAAACTCATCAAAATTGCCATCCAGCGGGAACGACATATTCGTTATTTTAACCAACAACTGATCTGGCGGAATCCGTTGTTCTAGCTTGTCACCAAGCTTGAATAGTGCCGCAGCGTCTTTCGCTTTCAGACTGACTTCATCGATAGAAATCGTACCTTTAAGCAGGTATGGCGTAATACTAATATCTCTAACACCGACTTCACCATCAAAGGTTGAGTAAATCCAGCCATATTTCACTGCGGCAAAAGGTGCTACCTGCTCTTTAATGTCAGCCAACTGTTTGTATACCTGAAACCAGAGATAACCTTTAAATGAAACCAGCAGAGCAACTGCTACAAAAACGATTCCCCAAAATAACTTCTTCATTTTCAACCGCCATCCTAAAAACTAATATGACCAACGCCAGAGTTCGCCCCTTACTTGAACTATATCAGAGATATAGAGCATAGGATAACTTGATCAGCACTACTCCAGCTGGACAAAATTTATCTTATCATTCAAACCTGACCGTGCTAGGCAATGCCATTAGAGTTTTCTATAATAAGCGGGCAGCATGTTAACTATTGCACTCCCCCCTATTCCGCAACACGGGTAGGAGAATACAGGACACTATCGGCACGAAGGGATATGGCACACCACCACGATGATTTAGCTCAAGCGGTAAAGTATTTAAAGCTTACTTTGCCCGAAATGAGCAAGCGCGAAATACCCACCACTCCGGAAAACTACGCAGTATGGTACGAGTATACGGCTGGTAACAATCTTGAATTAAAGCAAAAAATAGACAGTCTCATCAAAAAGAACACCCCCTTTTCGGATAAACTCAATAGTGATTTGTATTCGCAGTATATTGAAAATGCGCAGCAAATAGCCGTAGACGGGATTCGTGATAGCGTACGGAAAATAATCAACGAGCTGCTTGTTCAAGTAGCCGATGAAGAAAGCGGGTTGGGCTGCTATGCCAGATCTCTCCAGTCCTTCTCCGAGAAAGTGAGTGATACCGAAGATACCAGTGCCATCAATCTGTTGGTTACAGAGCTTCTTGCAGAAACAAAGAAAAGAGAAGAGGCTACCCAGAACCTGCAGGCCACACTTGATACGATGGCTCAGGAAATGACTCAGTTAAGAGAGGAAATTGAGCGCCTTAACAATGAGGCGAGCACCGATGCGCTAACAAGAGTAAAAAACCGCCGGGCGTTCAATATCGAATTGGAAAAAGCGATATCCACCAGCAAGATCAATTCGATGCAGCTGACCTTACTGGTTTTAGACATAGACCATTTTAAGCAGTTTAACGATCAGTTCGGCCACATTACCGGTGACAAGGTTCTGCGCTTTGTCGCAACAATGCTGCAAAAAAATGTAAAAGGCAATGACACCGTCGCACGGTTTGGCGGAGAAGAATTTGCAGTCATCCTGCCTGAAACCTCTTACGAAAATGCGCTATCTGTTGCCGAAAATGTGCGCACTCGAATCGCTGCCCAAACGCTCACTGATAGCGCAGCCAATGTTAAGCTGGGGGCTGTTCATGTATCCGTCGGTGTCGCAGATTACCGTTATGGCGAAAGCCCGGAAGAGTTTATTCACCGAGCTGATCAGTGCCTATATAAAGCAAAAAACAGTGGCCGTAACCGGGTCGTAGGTGAGCAGGAATTGACAGAGGAAACCGCATCACAAGAGCAGAGAATATAATTCTACCTCGACATATTGAACCTGCATACGATTATTGCGCTCACTTCATCGACTGAAGAAGGCCTCGCATAATCCCCTGTTAGCAAAAACAGACATACAAAAAAAAGGGGGTAATCCCCCCAACAAGAAATACGAACAGCTTGATATCAGGCTTTCGTGAGCGATTTATTCTGCTCGTTTGCTATTGGTTATAAGCGTCCCTACGCCTTCATCGGTAAATATTTCCAACAGCGTCGCATGAGCAACACGTCCATCAATAATATGGGCACTGGTCACTCCGTTGTTAACGGCGCTTAATGCACAACCTATTTTCGGCAACATACCACCATAAATCGTTCCATCTGCAATTAAAGAGTCCACCTGTTCTGTTGTTAGTCCCGTCATGACATTGCCAGCCTTATCTTGCAAACCGGAAATATTGGTCAACAACATCAACTTCTCGGCGTTGAGTTCTTCTGCGACTTTTCCTGCCACAAGATCAGCATTTATATTATAGGAGCGACCATCATCCCCTACACCAATCGGCGCGATCACAGGTATTACATCACTCTGAGTCAGCATGTTGATCACGTCCTGATTTACTTCAGAGACTTCGCCAACATGGCCGATATCAATAATTTCAGATTTTTGCATTTCAGGCAGCGATGCCTCAACCTTCAATTGCGTGGCACGAATTAAGTTTGCATCTTTCCCGGTCAGACCAATCGCCTTGCCTCCATTACGGTTGATCAACGCAACAATTTCTTTGTTGACTAATCCGCCCAGCACCATCTCAACGACATCCATCGTCGCGCTGTCCGTTACACGCATGCCGTTTACGAAGTGACTCTCTATATTCAGCTTGCTCAGCAGTTCTCCAATCTGGGGGCCACCGCCATGAACAACAATAGGGTTAATCCCTACGTGCTTCATCAGCACGATATCGCGGGCAAAACTGTTCTTTAGCTCTTCGTTTTCCATTGCATTGCCACCGTATTTGATGACAATAGTTTTTCCGGCAAAGCGTTGTATATAAGGTAAAGCCTGGCTCAATACCGAGGCAACCTGTATCGCGGATTCACGGTTTGTACTCATATTATCTCTTTCTCTTACACTCTTTTTAATCTACTTCAAGCTAAAACGTGAGCCCCAATTCGGGGTCGATCATTAACAACTGCTCTCGAAACACCTGCTGTATACGTGACAGCGACTCATCGCTATCCGCCTCGAAACGCAACACTAAATTAGGGGTCGTGTTGGACGCCCTGCACAGCCCCCAGCCATCAGGATAATCAACTCTTACACCATCAATAGTCGATACATTTCCCCCTTCAAAATTACCCTGTGAGCTCAACGTTTCGACAAAATTAAACTTACCTTCATCCGTTACCGCCACATTAATTTCAGGGGTACTCAAATCCTCTGGGAAACTCTGAAAGACATCGTTCGACGAACGCTCATCAATACCCAGCACTTCTAGTAATCGAGCTGCACTGTACAGGCCATCATCAAAACCATACCAGCGCTCCTTAAAAAAGATGTGCCCGCTCATCTCACCAGCAAGCAGTGCCCCTGTCTCTTTCATTTTTGCCTTGATTAGCGAATGCCCTGTTTTCCACATAATAGGGCGGCCACCATAGCCACTAATCAGGCCATTCAGACGTCGCGAGCATTTCACATCAAAAATAACATCAGCACCAGGGTTGCGAGATACGACATCTTTGGCAAATAGCATAAGCAAGCGATCGGGCCAGATAATCTTGCCGGTATTGGTGACCACCCCAATACGATCACCATCACCGTCAAACGCGACTCCCAGATCCGCCCCCTCTTCTTCGACCTTACGAATCAAGTCCTGCAAGTTTTCAGGCTTGCCGGGGTCTGGGTGATGGTTTGGGAACGAACCATCAATTTCGCAATGAAGTGGAATGACTTCACAGCCCAATTCTTCAATCAACGCCGGGCCTAGCTCTCCTGCAACGCCATTGCCTGCATCAACCACAACTTTGAGTGGCGCGGCTACCGCAATGTCATTAAGGATGGTATCAAGGTAATCACGACTAATATCCTGATGATTCACCTGCCCCGCACCACGCTCGTAATCTTGAATCAGGATGCGGTCATACAGTTTCTGAATATCTTCATTCGCCAGCGTATCTCCAGCCAGCATTATTTTAAAGCCATTATAATCCGCAGGATTATGGCTTCCGGTGATCATAACGCCTGAACCAGTATTAAGCTGGTGTGTTGCGAAATAAAGAACAGGCGTTGGGACACAACCCACACTGACCACATCTCGGCCGGATTTAACCAAACCACTAATCAACGCTTCAGCCAACTCAGGGCTTGATAAGCGTCCATCGTAGCCTACGCATATTGTTGCCTGGCCTCGTTTAGCCGCTTCGCTACCAATAGCCAAACCGATTTGCAGAACGATTTCGGGAGTCAGCGTTTCACCAACAATTCCGCGAATGTCATACGCTCTGAAAATTGACTGTGGTACATCAACGGCAGAACCTTCAACCTCTGTTAACATGTCGTTTTCAGCATCTAAAGGGTCAACACCGTCAGCTGTTTGCCCCAGCCCTAACAAGTCATCATCACCATCCATCATGTCGATATTCAGGTCATCACTATCCTGAAATAATGGGTCCGCATGGTCTTCTTCCTTGACCGGCTGAACCGGTGCTTTTTTCACTTCAGGCACTACGGCTGCAGCCTTCTTCTCCGCCGCCAGAGCAAAACGTCGCATGGTGCTCACCATGGAGTGGAACATGACGTATTTGACCTCTGGCATTTTTTTCTTCTCGGCATTCAGCAAACCTTGGGCATACTGAGTGACAACGATGGACTCTTGCCTGAGCCCTTTAAACAGAGACATCAAGGGAACAGCCACGACCAGCATCACCAGTAAACCTGATCCCGCGACCAAAACCCAATAAAGCGTCATATCTATAAATGACGTAGCCGAGCTTGCCGGCTGTAACCTGACCTGCCAATGAGGAACAGACGTAGGGCGAGTTAACACATTCTCGGAGCCACTGCCCTTGGTGACAATAACCTGTTCTGAGCTGCCAATAACCTGAACCAGGCTAATTTTCCCCGCATCGACACCTGAGACGAGCTGCAAGCTCTCCCGAACAACCCCTTTTTCAAAAACAACCAACAGCACTCCTGCAATCTGTCCGAGCTGAGCATTTTTAACGGGGACGGCTGCTTGTACAAACCACTCTTTTCCTCTAAGAAACGCCTCGGGGTGAGGGCTTTGGCCTTTCTCTGCTTTCTTAATCAAATCAAGGCTTGAAAAGCCCAAAGGGTTCTCCGAAGAAGCGTCCCTGGATGCGAGCCCCTTCTTAAAGAAATAGACCTTCGATACATACGGAAGATAACCCTCGATGTTTTTTTCCATCAGCTTTCGCTTTGCACTGTCGTCAAGCGCTGAAGCAACGGGCTCCAATGAAGCAATGCTTTCAAGCTCTCGGGTAATAAAGCTGACTCGTTGATCAATTTGGAGCTGAACACTCGACAGTGCTATTTCGGAAATGGACTGATTAGCTTGCCTTTCTGCTGAATCAATCACCATCATTTGTATCAGGTATCCAACCAGAATAACAGCGGCTAACGCTCCCCCCAAGGCAAAAAATAATGGAGGAGTCAGCGCTTTGTATTTGGCACCATCAGTAGCTTTTTTCTTTTTCGCAGCCTTTGCTTTAGCTTTCTCATCGACCACCGAAGCGCTTTCTTCTGATTTGTTTTTTTTACCTAGCTTCATAAAGTTTCCCTGTCATGGAAAATTAAACTCTGTCTAAATCATCGCCATATAAATCAAGATGAGAGCTTTGCACGATGTTATGAGCGAAGCAAAGACAAGGCAAAAAATGACGAAAAAGCGCAGTTTATGTGTAATAAGTCCCGGTCGACCCAGGAGAGCGCACCATTTTGAGCCATTTTTTAACGATGAATTTGTAAGCGCAGTAGTCGTGCAAAACTCTCAAGATATTACTAAGTGTAGATCAGCTACTGAAAATTGCGCCGACCTTGCCTGTGCGTCAGAACGGCTGCTCAATTACTTGCCCGCCCAGCGATCTATTAATCAGTGAGTGCCAGTTGAGCCAAAGCCTCCTTCGCCCCTGTGACTATCACCAAACTCATCTACAACCTCAAATTCTGCCTGAACAACCGGCACCAAGACCATCTGCGCAATTCTCTCTCCAACATTGATGGTGAAAGGTTCGTTTCCCCTATTCCAGCACGAAACCATCAGCTGCCCCTGATAATCCGAATCAATAAGGCCAACCAGATTCCCCAATACAATGCCATGCTTATGCCCCAACCCGGAACGAGGCAGCAAAACGGCGGCTAAACCGGGGTCTTTAATATGAACAGCCATCCCTGTTGGAATAAGAATGGTCTGGCCTGGAGCAATATCAACGGGCTCATCAACACAAGCCCGCAAATCAATACCCGCAGAACCTTCAGTTGCGTAACCAGGCATTGGGATTTCATCCCCTAACCGGGAATCCATAATTTTTAACTGAAGATTTTTTTTCGACATAATATAACTCACAATAACGTATAAAGGTGGCTCTGCGCCGCATTCAGGATGATATTCGGGAGGCAATAAGCGCCATGATATTAACTGCTAATAATGACTTGCTTTGTAGTGAGAAGGACTGGCACCCGCCATTCCATAGAACAGTCGCTTCATTATTCTCACTATTGAATCCTATTCGCTGATCAGACACATCGTTCGCGACGATCATATCCAGTTTTTTTCTCTGCAATTTACCTTCCGCATATGCAACCACATCCTGCGTCTCTGCCGCGAACCCAACCGTAAAAGGACGATCTTTTCTTGCGGCTATCGTCGCTACAATATCAGGGTTTTTAATCAGCTCAATAACCATCTTATCCTGAGATTTTTTGATCTTCTGTTCTTGAATCTCATCAGGCCTGTAATCAGCGACTGCCGCAGAAGCAATAAAGATGTCACAGCCTTTATCAACGGCATTCTGGGCAGCCTCCAGCATGGTAGACGCAGAAGATACATAGATCGTTTCAACCCCCTCTGGGGCCGGTATAGCCACAGGCCCGGAAACCAGCTCAACCTGAGCCCCGGCATCCCGAGCTGCAATGGCTAACGCATAACCCATCTTCCCGGAACTGTGATTAGAAATGTATCTTACCGGATCAATCGCTTCTCTGGTGGGCCCGGCGGTAATCACGACTTTTTTGCCATGCAGAAAACCATGGTCGAAGTGGCCTTTCACCCTTCCTGCCAACTGCTCTGGCTCCAGCATGCGTCCAGCACCAATGTCACCACAGGCTTGCTCGCCGTCTGCAGGCCCCCAGATAAACAGTTTGGGGTCATCACTCAACGCCTCTATATTTCGCTGGGTACGACGGTTTTTCCACATAGCCTGATTCATGGCAGGCGCCAAGGCGATAGGCGCCTCAGTCGCCAGGCAAAGTGTTGTCAGCAGGTCGTTTGCCATGCCCGCGGAAATACGAGCAATAAAATCCGCAGACGCAGGCGCAATAACAACCAGGTCAGCCCACTTGGCAAGCTCAATATGTCCCATTCCTGCTTCCGCATCAGTGTCTAGAAGATGGGTGTGAACAGGGTTTCCTGATAGCGCCTGCATGGTAAGAGGCGTGATAAACTCTTGCCCCCCTGAAGTCATCACAACTCGTACATCAGCCCCCGCTTTAATGAGCAATCTGACAAGCTCAGCCGTTTTATAGGCAGCTATGCCGCCCGTAACCCCCACCAGTATTCGACGACCATTTAACATAAAAACCACACAACAAAATCATGACATTGAAGTCAGGTATAAAAATCAGACAGATAAAACCATTAAACTGCGGTCTAAGATAACATCTGAGCGATCTTTTTTCACTCCATCATTACATTCAAGCACTTACTTCAGTTACAATTTTCAGCCTGGCAACGGATAACCAGGCACAATCAATAACGTACTATCTCACAGTGCAATTTATACAAGGATGTAATTATGGCTATTTCAGATTGGCCCAACAATGAACGCCCTAGAGAAAAGCTGCTAAGCAGAGGGCCTCAAGCACTTAGCGACGCAGAACTGCTGGCAATTTTCTTACGTACAGGCATCCCGGGAAAAACAGCTGTAGATCTCTCTCGAGAGCTATTAACAAGGTTTGGCAGCCTTCAGGGGCTTCTATCAACATCTTTGGAAGAGTTTTGCTCTGCCCCCGGGCTTGGCAGCGCTAAATACGCACAACTCCAAGCAACCCTCGAAATGGGCAAGCGCCACATTCATGAACAACTCCAAACCGAAAGCGCTCTGACAAACCCCATTCTCACACAAAACTACTTGCGCGCTAAGTTGACAGGCCGGCCATACGAAGTGTTCTGCTGCCTGTACCTTGACAACCAACACCGCATTTTAGCGTTTGAAGAGCTATTTAGAGGGACAATAGACAGCGCGAGCGTTTACCCAAGAGAGGTTGTACAAAACACGCTGAAAAACAACGCTGCGGCCGTTATTTTTGCTCACAACCATCCATCGGGTGTAGCTGAGCCCAGCATTGCCGATCAGCATATAACAAAAAAACTAATCCAGGCGTTGGCGTTAATTGATGTAAAGGTTCTTGACCATATTATTGTTGGCAGCGGTGAGGCGACCTCCTTTGCAGAGCGCGGATTACTTTAATCAAGCCTCGCTTTCAAAACTTAAGAAACAGATCATAGATTTAATATTTCGGCACCATTAATGGTTAGTTTTTTGCCATTAAATCACGTTTTTTTTGCCATTAAATATGGTTTCTGGTATAAAGGCGGGCTCCTTGGCTATGACTCAACAATTAGTCAAGCCAGAGTAACAGTTTCAATAGTTACCAACAGACAGTTGGAGACGAGGTCAGGATATGTCAAGAGTTTGTCAGGTTACAGGAAAAAGACCTGTAGCTGGAAATAATGTTTCGCACGCAAAGAACCACACCAAGCGTCGCTTTCTGCCAAACCTGCAGAGCCACCGCTTTTGGATCGAAGGCGAAAAGCGTTTTGTTAAATTGCGTGTATCTACTAAAGGAATGCGCATCATCGACAAGAAAGGTATCGAGCAAGTGTTGTCCGATATTCGTTCACGTGGCGAGAAAATCTAAGGAGCTTAGATATGCGCGATAAAATCAAATTAGTTTCATCTGCAGGCACCGGTCACTTTTACACGACTGACAAGAACAAGCGTAACATGCCAGAAAAGATGGAAATCAAAAAGTTCGACCCAGTTGTTCGTAAGCACGTACCATACAAAGAAGCCAAGATTAAGTAATTAACTCGGCCTCTGCTCTGAGTAAAGCCCTAAACAGCTGTCGTCAGAAGCGCTTAAGACTGTAAAGAAACCTCGCACTATGCGGGGTTTTTTTATGCCTCCAATCCAACACCTTTCTTAAACCTTTCTTAAAACCTCTCTCGACCCCCTTCACAACAGCAACTATCATGCTCGGCAGCCCCAAAAAACAAAAAAGCCGCATCAAAATGCGGCTTTTTCAGACTCTTATCGACGCGACTAATTAGATAATGTCGTCAACAGAGTTAAGCGGGTAATGCGCTGGGTATGGCGCATTTGCCACACCAGAGTCAACTGCCGCCTTAGCAACTGCTGCGGAAACCACAGTTAACAAGCGAGAGTCTAACGGCTTAGGAATAATGTTATCCTTACCGTACTCTAGCGCTTCGCCGCCGTATGCATCGATAACATCCTGAGGCACAGGCTCTTTAGCAAGATCTTTGATCGCGTGAACCGCTGCAACCTTCATCTCTTCGTTAATCACTTTAGCTCGAACATCCAGCGCTCCACGGAAGATAAACGGGAAGCCTAGAACGTTGTTTACCTGGTTAGGGTAGTCTGAGCGACCAGTCGCCATGATTAAGTCATCGCGCGTAGCAAGCGCCGTTTCTACCGCAATCTCTGGATCAGGGTTAGAACAAGCGAATACGACCGGATTTGGAGCCATTGTTTTCAACACTTCTGCCGGCAACAGGTTTGGCCCAGACAGACCAACAAATACATCTGCACCATCACAAGCATCAGCCAATGTACGCTTATCAGTATCATTAGCAAACATTGCTTTGTACTGGTTCAAGTCATCACGACCAGAGTGAATAACTCCCTTACGATCCAGCATATAAATATTTTCTGAAGCCGCACCACAACTAATAAGCAGCTTCATACATGCAACAGCGGCTGCACCCGCACCAAGACAAACGATCTTGGCGTCTTCGATTTTCTTACCTTGCAGCTCAAGCGCATTCAACATGCCCGCAGCCGTTACAATCGCAGTACCGTGCTGGTCATCATGGAATACCGGGATATCGCACTGCTCAATCAATATACGCTCAATTTCAAAACACTCAGGTGCCTTGATATCTTCAAGGTTGATACCGCCAAAAGTATCTGCAATGCGTCGAACAGTATCAATAAATGCTTGAGGGCTTTCAGAGTTTACTTCGATATCAAATACATCGATACCCGCGAAACGCTTAAATAGAACACCCTTACCTTCCATTACAGGCTTACTTGCCAAAGGACCAAGATTCCCTAACCCAAGAATCGCAGAACCATCAGAAATTACAGCAACCAAGTTACCCTTAGCGGTATATTTGTAAGCATTTTCAGGATCTTTAGCGATCTCGCGAACAGGCTCTGCTACTCCAGGACTATAAGCCAAAGACAAATCTCTGGAAGTTTTTGTTGGCTTACTGATTTCTACACTAATTTTACCCGCTCTTGGATTTGCGTGGTAATCGAGTGCAGCTTGCTTCATATCTTCAGACATTGCTTCTTTTCCGTCTTGACGTTAATTAAATCAGGAAAATCATCAGGGATGTTTCCCTCTCACCTTCACAGCGAGCCTGACTATTACTTAGCCACGGGCGCGACATTATCACCTGTTTCACTTTTTCACACAAGGGCAAGAACGAAACAACAAATGTCGTTAATCAGATCATTTGATCTGACTCAGATTTTTTTATCTACTCACTAATTAAAGGTCGGCTCTATAAAAGAAGCAGGGTGCTTCACTGACATCATAAAAGGCTTATATTTTCGAGCTTTCTCTTTTTTGCTAAGACGCCTTTTAATCAACCAGCCACTAACCACCACCTGCCGCCCCAATAGCGCTCTCAGCTGTTGTTGGCTAAAGTACTCCTGCCCACTTTTGGGGATCATAATTGCCAGCCGTCCTTCTAGCAGCAGCCACCAGCTACCACCTTTCTTTAAGTAGACTTTCTCCAACGTCCCCGAGACAACCCGAAACCCTGTATCATCGCGCTTTAAGCGACGGCTATCTCGGGGAGAGAAGTAACTATCAGCCCAAATACCCCGCTTAGCCCTCCTAGCCTCCTGCTGAGCACGATACAGGCACGCCTGCAAAGACAGATTCGGAGGTATCGCGATTGCAAACCCGAGCCCTTCATGGATCATTATTGCCTCGATACTCTCCCCGCCTTCAGTAAACGCATGAGCAAGGACTCGCCCATAGCGGTCATGAGAATCCCTTCCAACCTTCAAGCGCACTATCGCACGCTCACCTACAAGCTCAGCAAGGCGAGCCTTCGCCTTCTGCGCATAAGGTTCTGACTCTACCCCCATACGCCCAATTTCAGGGGTATTAATCCCAATAAGCCTGACTTTTCTGCCATCCTCAAGCCTTAACGTATCACCATCAACAACGTCCTCAACAACACTTATTTTGCTCTGTGCTGCCAAGCCAAGCGATACATCAGTGCAAGGTGCGGCCTTTAGGGGGGCTGCAAACAAAACCTGCAGGCATAAAAAAAGGGCGCCCCAAATAGACACCCTTTTTATTGATAACTTATTGCCGCGATTCATTAAGATACCGCAACTTATCGCATTAGCCTTTGCTAATACGGCTACCAAAACGCTTCTTGAACTTATCAACACGTCCGCCTGCTTCAACACCTTTCTGCTTACCAGTATAGAAAGGGTGGCAAGATGAACATACATCGATATGAATATCTTTACACATTGTAGAACGTGTTTTGATAACGTTTCCGCAGCTGCATGTTGCAGTTACTTCTTCGTATTTTGGGTGGATACCTTCTTTCATTGTGAACCTCGGTTTTCTCATGCCGCTACCCAATCAACGATCAAATCTGTTGCTGGGCACCGCATTTCATTGCATCATAAGATGATTAATCACCTTGCGGGGTGGCATAAAGCCAAAATCAGACCGCGCATCTTACCAAAAAAAGAACAATTAGCAAGATCTATTGTTAAACGTGCGCCACATAACAGAGCACAAACTATTCAGGGTAAACTACCTCGTGTCAAACCAAAGCAATATCGTGAGTTCAAATAGTATTATCAGCGTAGCGTTGCCTGTTCCACTTTACCAAACATTTGACTACTTAACGCCTCCGGCACGAAAGGCAGATACCGTCAATCCGGGGCAACGAGTCGCTGTCTCATTTGGCAGAAGGGTATTGATTGGCATTATCGTGGAGATCAAAAATAGCAGCGATTACCCCGTAGAAAAGTTAAAACCTGCGACCAGACTGCTTGATGAGCAACCAATACTGCCCCCTTCCATCCTGTTTTTGGCGCAATGGGCCGCCCAATACTACTGCCACCCGATTGGCGAGGTGCTGTCCGCAATCATTCCCCCATTACTCAAACAAGGAAAAGCGATCACGGTCAACAGCACCTACCGCTGGACAAGCACCAAAGAGGGGCAAGATAGAGCTGAGCAAGCCATCAAACCAAACGCAAAAAAACAGCTTGAACTCTTTCAGGCCATCTCAGCCGCCCCCAATGGATTACTTGACGACACAATAAAACTGCTGGGCTACTCTTCAGCCCAGTTGACCTCACTCCAGAACAAGAAGCTAATTGATTGCGAAGAGCTGGACGCCCTGACCGCTGCATCTGTCGAGTACCCAGCAACGAGTCAGCCTTTTCAGCTCTCACCCGACCAATCAAACGCCGTCAGTCAGCTAGCCAGCAGCATCGGTCATTTTCAAAGTTTCCTACTGCAAGGGGTCACTGGCAGCGGAAAAACAGAAGTTTATATGAATCTGGTCGATCAAGTCATCGCATCCGGCCGACAAGCACTGATACTCGTACCAGAAATAAGCCTGACCCCGCAAACCCTAGCCAGGTTTCAACATCATTTTAAGTGCCCTATCGGCACCATTCATTCAGGTCTTAATCAAAATGAGAGAGTGACAAACTGGGAGCTTGCCCGACAGGGAGCGGCCAAAATAATTATTGGCACCCGCTCCGCAATTTTTACTCCCATGAAGAAGCTAGGCTGCATTATTGTTGATGAAGAGCACGACAACTCGTTCAAGCAGCAGGAGGGCTTTCGTTACTCAGCAAGAGACTTGGCCGTCATTAGAGGGTATCAAGAGAGCTGCCCGGTCATTCTAGGGTCAGCCACGCCATCGCTTGAAACCATTAATAATGTGCTATGTGGCAAATACAAAAAACTCTCCCTGTTATCCCGGGCGGGTGGCGCAGTATTCCCGGATATAGAGTTACTGGATATCAAAAGCCGCCCTCTTGAAGGAGGGCTTTCCCGCCCACTGGTAGAGAGCATCAAACAGCATTTAAACAACCGGCATCAGGTCATTGTTTACCTCAACCGTAGAGGATTTGCCCCGGCAATAACCTGCGAAGACTGTGGCTGGCTAGCCGATTGTCGTCACTGCGATGCCAGAATGACGCTACACAAATATCCGGCACACCTTCGCTGTCACCATTGTGACTACCAGGCCCCCATACCAAAACAGTGCCCGGACTGTCAGAGCACCAATATTAAAACCCTTGGCACCGGCACCGAAAAAGCAGAAGAAACACTTGAAGCACTCTTTCCTGACACACCCATCATCAGGATCGACAGGGATAGCACACGAAAAAAAGGCGCCATGAAAAGTCTGGTTGATGAAATCAATAGAGGGCAGCCCTGCATTTTGGTTGGCACGCAAATGCTAGCGAAAGGACACAATTTTGCTAACGTTACGCTGGTTGCAGTGATTGATGCCGATGGAGGGCTATTCAGCGCAGACTTTAGAGCGCTGGAGAAAACGGCACAACTACTGATTCAGGTCTCCGGCAGGTCAGGTCGAAGTAGCAACAAGGG
Source organism: Alkalimarinus coralli (assembly GCF_023650515.1). Classification (NCBI taxonomy): domain Bacteria; kingdom Pseudomonadati; phylum Pseudomonadota; class Gammaproteobacteria; order Alteromonadales; family Alteromonadaceae; genus Alkalimarinus; species Alkalimarinus coralli. Next base: position 4,662,201 of record NZ_CP096016.1, on the reverse strand, counting down.
CCAGGTTATCATCCAAACCTGTCATGGGGATCACCCTATTTTACAACAAATAGCCCGCGGCAATTACCAGCAAATAGCAGATGAGCTTATAGAGGAGCGAAAATCAGCCTTACTCCCGCCGTTTAGCTACATGACACTGCTAAAGGCTGAAGACCCGGACATCAGCAAAGCCATCGACCTGCTTGATAAAACCAAAACCATGGTGGCTGAGATGAACCTGGATCCTAATTGCACAGTAGAGCTGCTTGGCCCAATCCCCGCATCGATGAGCAGAAAAGCCGGCGTTCATAGGGCTCATCTACTGCTTAGTTCTGAAAACAGGGCTGCATTGCAACGTATAACCCAACAAATTTGCTATTGGCTCAATCAATGCCGATGGGGCAAGAGCCGATGGATGATTGACGTTGACCCCATTGAAATAAATTAAAGCAACCAGGCCAAAGTAATAACGGGCAAAAGGATATTTGTTTCAAATGCCATCTTCATCCATAATACTCGGTTCCCCCTATTTTCCATTCTAAATGGCAGAATCAAGTAGAGATGAAAGAATATATCGCAGGATTAATTCAATCCGCAGTTGACACGCTAAAGGCATCAGGTGAACTTCCAGCGGACGTTTCACCCAAAATCATGATCGACAACACCCGGGACAAAAGCCACGGAGACTTTGCCAGTAACGTCGCATTAACGCTGGCAAAGCCTGCGGGAAAACCTCCTCGCCAGATCGCCGAACGTCTTTGTGCAATTATTCTCGAACAAGCCATCGCAGACAATCAAGGGGTGGAAAAAGCTGAAATAGCAGGCCCTGGCTTTATAAACTTTTTTGTCAGCAGTGCCAGCAGCTTCGCGGTCGTCTCCGAAATACTCTCTAACGGGGAGTCCTATGGCCGTAGCAATACTGGTAAAAACCAGAAAGTTCAGGTTGAGTTTGTCTCGGCTAACCCAACCGGCCCTCTCCATGTAGGCCATGGTCGAGGAGCGGCATACGGAGCAACGGTTGCCGACCTCCTTGAGGCTGTAGGCTTTGACGTACAACGAGAATACTACGTCAATGATGCAGGCCGCCAAATGAATATTCTGGCGACCAGTGTCTGGTTACGATACCTTGAACTGCAAGGCGAATCACTGGTATTCCCCAGCAATGGCTACAAGGGCGATTATATCTTTGATATTGCTCGTGAGCTGGGTAAAGAACACGGCGACAAGTTCAAACAGACCGCTAGCAACGTATTCGAGAACATTCCTGCCGACGAACCCCAAGGTGGCGACAAAGAAGCCCATATTGATGCACTAATATCCCGTTGCAAATCACTGCTGGGCGAAGAGAACTACCGCATCGTTTTCGACGCAGGCCTCGATAATATTGTTAACGACATCAAAGATGACCTGGGTGGTTTCGGCGTTCGTTACCAGAACTGGTTTTCTGAAAGGTCTCTTGAGGACAGTATCGAAGGCGTCATCAGCCAGTTAGACGAATCTGGACATCTATACGAAAAAGAGGGGGCGCTCTGGTTCCGCTCAACTGAATTTGGCGATGATAAAGACCGAGTGGTAAAGCGTGACAATGGTGAAACCACCTACTTTGCGTCAGACATCGCATACCACAAAAACAAGTTTGAGCGCGGTTTTTCTCAGGTCATCAACATATGGGGTGCAGACCACCATGGCTACATAGCACGAGTAAAAGCAGCCCTTCAGGCGCTGAACCTCAACCCTGATACCCTGACCGTTAAACTGGTGCAGTTTGCCATTCTCTATCGTGGTAGCGAAAGGGTTCAAATGTCGACACGTAGCGGCTCCTTTGTAACGCTTAGAGAGCTGCGCGAAGAAGTCAGTAACGATGCTGCTCGCTTTTTTTATGTCACACGTAAAGCTGAACAACACATGGACTTTGACCTCGAGCTTGCAAAGTCAGAAAGCAAGGACAACCCTGTTTACTATATTCAATATGCCCACGCCCGAATCTGCAGCGTACTGAGAAAGCTTGCTGAGCAGAACAGCAGTTGGGACAGAGAAAATGGCTTGGCAAACCTTGAGCTACTGTCACTTGAGCACGAGCGCGACTTGGCAACCAAGCTGACTAAATACCCTGAAATGCTCGCAAATGCGGCGATAAACTTAGAGCCTCACGTGCTGACCCACTATTTGAAAGAGCTTGCGGCAGATTTTCACACCTATTACAACGCACACAAAGTGCTGGTAGAGGACAACAATCTGCGTGATGCACGCATCACTTTAGGCATGGCTGTGCGACAAGTCATTGCAAATGGTCTTAGCCTTCTAGGTGTTAGCGCACCAGAAGAGATGTAAAAACGCGAAACGTTAGGAAAAGGAAAAACCTGTCATGACGCGGGATTACGCCAAACCAAGCACAACCAAAGAGCCAGGGAAGCGCCCTAAAGGGCGCTCTCAGAAGGGCTCAAAAGCGACACCTGGGCCACAGAAAAAAAGCGCAGCAGCACCTCAGTCAAAATCCAGACCACTGGTTATTCTGGCCTGCATTGCGATTGCCGCTGCGTTTGTCACAGGACTTGTTTTCTTAAATAAGGTGCCACCAGCTAAATCAACAACACCGGCCCCCGCGGTAAAAAAACCGGTGCCTACCCCGGACAAGCCAGCTAACACGGAAAAAACAAAGGAACGCTTTAAGTTCTACGATCTTCTACCCGAAACAGAAGTCATCCCCCCCAAGGTAGACGCATACCGGTACAAAGAAAAAGGTAAAGAGATCAAGTACGAGTACATTTTACAGACTGGCTCTTTCAGGAATCAGGCCGATGCAGAAAGACAACGAGCCATGATAGGTTTTCAGGGGCTGAATGCAAAAATTGAGAAAGTTGTCACTAGCAATAATAGCACCTGGTACAGAGTACAGGTCGGGCCTTATATATCACGAAGCAAAATGAACAGCACAATGGACAAATTGGTCGCTATCAATATTCAACCTCTTGTTAAAAAGAATAAACGGTAGGCAACGACACGTATAGTCCAATTTTACGTGCGTGAAGCCTTTTTGCGTGCGAGCCCCCCTCACTTAAACTCATGGATAGCTACATGCAAATCGGCAGACACAAAAGTCAGCCGATTTGATAGCCTCCCTTGAATTTATCTTCACCGTCTCCATATATCACTTCATCATTTTTAAAAAGCACTGCCTGACAACAAAGTGCCTACATTCAAATTGAAAGTACCACTCAACTATGGAGTTATGGGATGACCACCATCTTATCAGTACGTCGTGACGGAGAAGTTTCTTTAGGTGGCGACGGACAGGTTTCTCTTGGCAACACAATAATGAAGGGCAATGCCAAAAAGGTCAGACGCCTGTACCATGGCAAGGTTATAGCGGGCTTTGCCGGGGGCACAGCAGACGCATTTACGCTATTTGAACGATTCGAAGCTCAGCTTGAGAAGCACCAAGGCCACCTTGTAAGAGCCGCTGTTGAGCTGGCGAAAGACTGGCGAACGGATCGAGCACTCCGAAAGCTTGAAGCACTCCTTGCGGTAGCCGATAAAGAAACCTCGTTAATTATCACTGGCAACGGAGATGTTATCGAACCTGAAAACAGTCTGATCGCTATCGGCTCCGGTGGCCCCTATGCCCAGGCGTCTGCTAGAGCGCTACTTGAAAATACAGACCTCAGTGCGCGGGAAATCGTAGATAAAGGCTTGGATATTGCGGCAGACATATGCATATACACCAACCATAACCGCACCATCGAAGAGCTTGGCAACAAGGATAGTGAATAGCCGCTCTGACAAGCAAGCACAACTTAAAGAATGTATATAATTAACGATCACTGTGAGCCAAAAACCTTATTGCTAAACAGGTCACGTTTAGGCTCAGTGCAGAATCAATGACGGGTATAGAATCATGGCTGGAATGACCCCTAGAGAAATAGTCAACGAGTTAGACAAACACATCATTGGCCAGAATGAGGCCAAGCGAGCAGTCGCGATTGCACTTCGCAACCGCTGGCGACGGATGCAACTCGATGAAAGCATGCGCAACGAAATAACACCCAAGAACATTCTCATGATTGGCCCGACAGGCGTGGGTAAAACTGAAATAGCTCGAAGGCTCGCCAAGCTGGCTGATGCACCTTTTATAAAAGTAGAGGCGACAAAGTTTACCGAGGTCGGATATGTAGGCCGAGACGTTGAATCGATCATTCGCGACCTGGTCGATATGGCTATGAAAATGCTCCGGGAGAAAGAGATGGAGCGTGTATCGCACCAGGCGATGGATTCTGCCGAAGAGCGAATTCTGGATGCACTACTCCCACCTGCCCGCACGTTTAGCGAGACAGAAACAGAGGCGCCCGAGTCATCTGCGCGACAGATATTTCGCAAAAAACTTCGCGAAGGCGAGCTGGATGACAAAGAGATTGAAATCGAGGTCAAAGCAACACCTGTAGGCGTAGAGATCATGGCGCCTCCAGGTATGGAAGAGATGACCAATCAGCTACAAAGCATGTTTTCAAATATCTCTGGAGACAAAAAGAAAACCAAGAAAATGAAGGTGGCTGACGCATTTAAGAAACTTAAAGAAGAAGAGGCCGCACGTTTTATCAATGAAGAGCAGATAAAACAAGATGCCCTGCAAATTGTCGAGCAAAATGGTATCGTCTTTATCGATGAAATTGACAAGGTTGCAAAACGGGCCGATAACTCAAGCTCAGATGTTTCTCGCGAAGGGGTTCAACGAGACCTTTTGCCACTTATAGAAGGTTGCACCATTAGCACTAAGTTCGGCATGATAAAAACAGATCATATTCTGTTCATCGCATCTGGCGCCTTCCACCTTTCAAAACCTTCGGATCTAATTCCTGAGCTTCAAGGCCGGCTGCCGATAAGGGTTGAACTTAAAGCGTTATCCCCTGAAGACTTTAAACGAATCCTTATCGAACCCGACGCCTCGCTAACCGAACAATACGAAGCACTGATGGCAACGGAAGGGCTCGCTCTCAAGTTTAGCGATGACGCTCTCACTCGTATCGCGGAAATCGCCTGGAAGGTTAACGAAACAACCGAGAATATTGGTGCAAGAAGACTGCACACAGTGCTGGAAAGACTGCTTGAAAATGTATCATTCGGAGCGGGAGACTCGGTGAACGAGAGCCTGGAGATTACTGCTGATTACGTTAATGAGCAGTTGAACGAGCTCTCGGAGGATGAAGACCTAAGCCGCTATATTTTGTAACGGTCAACAATCGCTGGCAGAGGGCTGAACGTTTTTGGCCCCTGCTAGTTTGAGTAACCTGAAAGGAGCGCCCGATGGCGACAGCACCACGCCCCACCAAGATAAAACTCCAGACCCAATCCAGATGCCTTGAGCTAAGTTACTCAGAAACTGAAGTTTATTCCCTGAGCTATGAGTTCTTGCGTGTTTTATCACCTTCTGCCGAGGTAAGAGGTCACGGACCAAACAGCGCAGTGCTTCAGACTGGCAAAAAAGATGTCTACATCACGAATATTGAGCCAGCAGGAAATTACGCGCTCAAAATAACCTATAGCGATGGCCATGATTCAGGGCTATACACATGGGATTATCTGTATGATCTTTGTTGCCAAGAAGACAACTACTGGAGTGACTACCTACAGCAGCTTGATAAAGCGGGAGCAAGTCGATAATCAAGGCTAGACGGGGAAGTTAGAAACTGTTAAAAAATGGGTTCCTAGATTGAAATAATATCGCCCAATAACAAGCGATATTATCTTTTATAGAATATGCTTAGCGCTCTGCAATAGGTCAGCCACACTCTCTAGCCCACTACTCAGCTTACGGCCGATGAAGCCAGTTTCTTCTTCCCTGTCCTTAGCAACGTATAGAGGTAACATCTCCCCATACAAACTGGTGCTAATCGTGCGCTGATCATCTTCCAGAATGTCACGCCTTAAACGGATGCCGTAAGGCGCTAGCTGCGCTTCTAACTCACTCGACCGCTTAAGCAGATCTTTACGTGTCATCTGGTAAGCGTGCTCACACACCATCCGCCGAGCCTGAAAGCTGAACACATTCGAGAAGAATAACTTACCGTCATCCCGCGTCGGCTCAAACATCACTATTTCTGCATCCGGGTATTCCCGCTCATACATCGCCATCCCCGACCGCATACGAGAATAAACCATCGTTCTGTATGTTTGGGAAAGAATATTTGGCATACCTGAATTGGTAAGCGTGCCGGGCTTCATGGTGCCCGCCGTTACCGCCTCACTAACGTCAATGGGTACAACAGGGTTGATCGCAAACACCAGGTCAGCCCCATCTTCAAGTGCCACTGAGGCGTGCATCCCTTTACGTAGCGTGCCGTCCATATAGTACCGGCCATCAATTTCAACCGGGCAATACAAGCCAGGAGATGCCACACTGGCCTGCACCGCTCTGGAAATAGGTACATGATCAAAACCTGGCGCACCAAATCTGACAGAGTTACTGCTTTCCAGGTCAGACGCGACCAAATACAAACGGCGACTTAGTTGTCTAAAGTCGTTGGTGCGGCCGAGCATACTATAGGAGCGTTGTAAGTACTCGTGCAAACCTTCATTGTCGAAAATTCCGGCTGGAAGCGCTTGCGCCAATACCGTCATTGCTTCAAGAAAGTTCTGGTCGTGCGGGTTATTAACAAATCGTGCGCAGGCCTCAACAACAAGCCCCGGCACAGAAACTGCGCGCTTCAAATACTCTCGAACAGCGGGTCGGTAAAAAAACTCAGGGTGAAAAGGGTGAACTTCAGCTTCATTCTTAACAAAAATGCGGCACATCTGAGCGGACGTCATCTGGTTCGCTAAATTTGCGGCGACAAACGCACCCGAGCTTACACCTACATACACATAGAGATCATTAAAATCTAAGCCTTCAAGTGCTTCATCAAGAGCTCGTAATGCTCCAATCTCATAAATACCACCTAAAGGGCCTCCACCACCGAGTGCAAGTCCGATTTTTGGTTTTGTCGATTTAGCTGACTTATTTGCCGCCATCAAAGCTCCCGTTTCCTCCCACAACTACATGCTTGGGCACCCAACCGTTAACAAACACCGGTGCCCAGCCCCATATCGAGAGTCATTCCGTGACCATGGTCTTACGCCTAAAATTATTAAGACACTAAGACTCAGTTGTTACGACCCGCATTGGGCCACACAGTAACAAGCCAAATTAGAATATTCATACTAATCAAGCGGTAACTACTTTAATCCTAACTACTTTAATCCTAACTACTACGTTTTCACTATACCGATACGTTTTCACTATACCGATACGTTTTCACTATACTGGTACGATTTAACTATACCGGGCTTCCATTCACAACTCGACCAGAACGCACAAATTTTCCAAACCCTTTCTCATTTAAAGCAAGATCCAGAGTACTTTTAACCACGTGAGGCGAGTCAAGATAGAGTACTTTGCTCAACAGCTCTCTGGCCCACTCCAGATCTATATTGCGAATGACAGACTTAACTCTGGGGAGGTTTGACGCGTTCATCGATAACGCCTCATAACCCATTGCCATAAGCAAAACAGCACCTGCAGGGTCTCCAGCCAACTCACCACAAATACTTAATTGAGTGCCTGCGCATTTCGCATCAACAGCAATTTTCGTCAATGCCTGCAAGACCGCTGGGTGAAATGAGTGATACAACCCTGCAACTCTGGGGTTGTTTCTATCAACCGCCAGCAGATATTGAGTTAAATCATTGGAGCCTACGGATAAGAAATCGACACGCTCGGCAAGTTCTTTAATCTGGTACACCGCACCAGGAACTTCAATCATCACCCCGACCTGAGGCATGGAGACATTAATCCCCTCTTCCCGGACTTCGTGATAGACACGATAAATCAGGTGAAGCGCTTCCTCGACCTCAGACACATTACAAACCATCGGCAGCATTATCCTGAGGTTATCCAGCCCCTCGCTCGCCTTTAACATGGCACGAACTTGAACAAGGAAAATTTCAGGGTGATCCAATGTCACCCTGATTCCGCGCCACCCTAGAAATGGATTTTCTTCGTTTATAGGAAAGTACGTCAGTGCTTTATCGCCACCAATGTCCAGCGTTCTCATGGTGACAATATTGGGTGAAAACGCTTCTAGCTGCTCCCGATAACAGTCCCGTTGCTCTTGCTCACTCGGGAAGCGCTCGTTAATCATAAAAGGGACTTCTGTTCGATATAACCCCACACCCTCGGCCCCATTACTTAACGAACGAACCACATCCGTCATTAAACCGGTATTCACCCAGACTGAAACCCGGTGGCCATCCTGTGTCGTGCAGGGTTGATTCTTAAGTGTTTCAAGCCCTTTAACAAGCTCCTTCTCCTCTTCCACAATACTGTTGTAGAAGGCCCTCAATTCTGCAGAGGGCGAGGCATGAATCTGCCCATTGTAGCCATCAACAACCAGCTCGCGACTATCTAACTGAGATACAGGTATATCAACCAGCCCCATAACTGTCGGAATCCCCATGGCTCGGGCTAAAATTGCCACATGAGAATTTCCTGAGCCGCGAACCGAGACCAAACCTATCAGCTTGTTTCTAGGCACCTCACCTAACATTGCAGGTGTGAGCTCATCACTGACCAGAATAGTATTATCGGGGTACTCTCTTTCCTTTTGATCGGACTGCTCCAGGTAGGCGAGCACTCGCCGACCAAGATCCTTAATATCAACAGCCCGCTCTCTTAAGTACGCGTCCCCCATCATTTCAAAGTGGCCAACGTACTCTTTAATGACATCCCGAAGCGCTCCCTGAGCCCAGTTTCCTGCCTTTATCCTCCCTAACACCTCTCCTGCCAACGCATTATCGTCAAGAATGCCCAGGTACACATCAAACAGCGCCTGCTCTTCTGGCCGAAGTTGATCCGCCAGTTTATTTCCGACAGCCTGTATGTCCTGTCGCACTGAAGCAATCGCATCTTTAAAACGCTGCGCTTCTAACTCTTTGTTCTCACTGACCTTGTCAGGAACCGCATCAAGATCCGCTGGAGGGAAAATAACAACGCTATGCCCGATCGCAACACCCGGTGCACCTGCAACGCCTTTAAAATTAATATCCCTGGCAGCTTCTCCAGACAGGCTCAGCCCGCCCATCACATCAGTCGCTTCACTATGAGCGATAATAGCTGCCAACTGAGCTGAAACCGTTACCAGAAATGCCTCTTCCCCCTCGTCAAAGCAACGCTTGATACTCTGTTGCTGAACAACAATGACACCCAAAACCTTACGTCGATGGATAATAGGGACGCCAAGAAAAGAGTGGTAACGCTCTTCTCCAGTTTCAGGGAAATAACGGTAACGGGGGTGAGAAGGTGCATCTTGAAGGTTGATAGGCTCTTCCCGAACACCAACGAGTCCGACAAGCCCCTCTGAGTGACCCAGGCTTACCTTGCCGACGGCATCCTGGTTGAGGCCTTCGGTTGCCATCAGCCGGTAGCGGTTTGAGGCGGGGTCAAACAAATAAACAGAACAGACATCGGTATCCATCGCCGCTTGTACACGAGAGACGATAATGTCTAAAGCATGCTGAAGATCCTTTGCAGCATTAACTTCTTGAACAATGCTTCGCAAAACACTCAGCATAAGAAGATTCCGGCCATCTATTTGTCCTGTTTATTATAATTAAATTACATATTTTTTTAGCAATCGAGGCGCTAGCTCCTTCATCGCTCTACGATATACTTCGCGCTTAAACGCCACTACCTGTCCAAGCGGATACCAATAACTAACCCACTCCCAGCCATCAAACTCAGGGGAGTCACTATTTGTCATACAAACCGTCGAATCGGGACTTTGCATCCGTAGTAAATACCACTTCTGCTTCTGGCCAACGCAGAGGGGTTGTGAGTTATAACGAATCATCTTTTTCGGTAGGCGATATCTCAGCCACCCTCTGGTACAGGACACGATCTCAACATCTGAAGCTGAAAGCCCTACTTCTTCAGCAAGCTCTCTATATAGTGCCTCTTCAGGTGTTTCATTCTGCTTAATCCCGCCTTGAGGGAACTGCCATGAATCCTGACCAATTCGTCTAGCCCATAAAACCTCATTTTGTTGGTTGGCAAGAATTATTCCGACATTCGGTCTAAAACCGTCGGAGTCAATCACACTTGCATACCTTTAACTATTATTTCCCCCATTCTTCCAGAAAATTAGCCTTTCAGCAAACCTAAGGTATTTCTGGCGAATTCTCTATAACCAAATCCCGCGGACTCAAGTATAATGGGCCGGTTTCATTTTAGGCCATATCATTCGTTTTATTGTGATAACGCACGTGAACATGGCCGCCATACGCTTTACCGCACGCATTACAGCCTAGACTATTATCTTTAAGGAGACTGACGGGTGACGCTCGCAATTTTTGATCTCGACAATACATTAATCGCCGGCGATAGTGACCACGCCTGGGGGCAGTTTCTCTCTGATAAAGGCATCGTTGATGCAGAAGAGTATCGAAAGGCCAACGACCAGTTCTACCAGGACTATCTTGATGGAAAACTGGACATGACCCGTTATCTTGAGTTCTCCCTCGCGCCATTAGCTATTCACCCAATGGATGACCTCCTGCGCTGGAGGGAAGAGTTTGTAAACGAGAGAATCATGCCATTAATGCTGGATAAAGCTGACGAATTGGTTCGCTCTCACCGCGAGCAAGGACATTTCATACTGATTATTACCGCCACCAACCGGTTTGTCACCGAGCCCATCGCACAGCATCTGGGAGTCGATCACCTTATCGCCACAGACCCGGAAATCGTAGACCAGCGATACACGGGGGCTATTTCAGGCATTCCAAGCTTTAAGGAAGGCAAAGTAATCCGCCTTGAGAACTGGTTAAAAGAACAGCAATACACGTTGAATGGCTCCTACTTTTACAGTGACTCCCATAACGATATACCACTACTCGAAATAGTGGATACGCCTGTTGCCGTTGATCCAGACGAAAAGCTTGAACAGCACGCTAAGGAAAACAACTGGAAAGTCATCTCTTTAAGGTAATACAGCCATGCTGCCCAGATATAACTTGCTCATGAGACCGGCCGTTATTGCTGCGGTTTTATTGGCATTATGCTCATGCGGAAATACTGAACAGGAACAATCTCGGCAGCCACTGGGAAGCACACAAACTGAGTCAGGCAGCTACCCTGACGTGGCTCCCACGACTACTCAGACCGAAGCCCCGTCACCGCTCACTCAGTTTTTTCTGGAACAAGCGCAAAAGGGATTTAGCTCAACCTGCTCAACAGCGGAGCAGCTCCAGCGGTCTATAGAGCGTTTCTTGTCTACTCCCAGTCAAAAAGGGCTCACCGAAGCGAAACAGGCATGGGCTTCAGCCCACCAGCATTATTTGGCGACACAACTCTTTCGCAATATAAACATTCAGCACCCGATATTAGACAAATCGACAACAGACCCCGTGCAGCACAGCATTTTCATCCGAATAGATCAGACACCGTTACTGCCAGGCTACCTTGACCAAATCGAAGGTTACCCCAAAACTGGATATGTTTTCTCTTCACTGCCGATTGACCGACAGACATTAAACAAAGAACATCAGTTCGCCGACACAGCCTATGTCGCCTTGGGTTTTCATGCCATTGAGTTTTTGCTGTGGGGAGAAACCAACAGGCCATTTACGGATTTCCTGGCACTATCGACTGAACTCAAAAGTGGCATGACTGACAACCCTGATACGTTTAAATTACGGCGTAGTAAATTACTGGCACTGACGACAAATTTGTTGGTGGAAGATTTAAAGCAACTGTGTAACGAATGGAATATCGATGGCGGGTACTATGCAACATCGCTCAGAAAGCAGCTGAACAGCGAACAACACTCAGCAATTAGCGCAGCAGTCGAACAGTCAATTGCTAACATCCAGGTGGAAATCGCTAAAATAAGGCAGGCAAAAGAAGAGGATAAAGAGATAGAACTCCACTCAGCATTCGCAAATAACAATCAACTGGATACCCAGCGACAGATAGAAACACTCGACACGTTGATTAAAAGTACACCTTGGAAGAACGCCAGCAAACAGGATGAGCATGCTATGAAGTTAACCACACTGGCTGCTACGCTTACCTTTAAAGAAGCGAGCAAAAGACCTTAAGAGATAAGGGTTGCGAGCAAGACAAGCAACGCAACCCACTCACAATCAAAAAGAGGGCAACACCCGCGCGAAGCAGGCTTTCAAGTATTCTGTTTCAGGTATAGCAGGAATAATGGGGTGATCAGCGCCCTGGTGCCCTTGCTCTATAATCTGAACAAAACGATCCGTTTGACGCCCTGTTGCTCTAATGATTTCAGTGAGCCGTTCTCGCTGTAAGTGCATCGAGCAAGACGCCGAAACTAGTACCCCATCCTTTTCCAGCAGGCGCATGGCCAGCTGATTAATCCGCTGATACGCCTGCTCACCCGCTTTGATATCTCGTCTTCTGGGTATGAAGGCGGGCGGATCAATAATCACTACATCAAACTTCTCGCGCATATCTCTTAGCTCTCTGCATGCCGCGAACGCATCCCCCTGAATGCAACTGACTTTTTCCGAGACCCCATTCAGTTTTGCATTCTCATCCACATAATCAAGGGCATATTCAGAGGCATCGACACAGGTTACCGATTCAGCACCAAAAGCAGCCGCCTGAACACCCCAACCACCGACATAGCTAAAAACATCCAGCACTCGCTTACCTTTAACATACGGAGCCAATCGAGCACGGCTCATACGATGGTCATAAAACCAGCCTGTTTTCTGCCCCTTTAGCACCGGGGCACTAAAAAGCACACCGTTTTCTTCTAGCTGTACAGATTCAGTTTCTTCACCAAATACCGTCTCAGTGTAGGACTCCAACCCTTCCACTTCTCGCATTTTCCCGTCATTACGAAAGATCAGCGTAGTTGGTTTAATAACCTTCTCAATGGCTTCAATCAACTCACTTTTTAATAGCTCCATGCCGTATGACGAAATCTGCGCGACACAGGTATCTCCAAATCGATCGACAACCAAACCTGGCAGACCGTCACTGTCCCCAAACACCAAACGATAGAAAGGTTTTTCGAACGCCTGCTGGCGCAGTGAAAGCGCTATTTTCAGACGGTGGACAATCAACGACTTATCCATCAACTGGCTGGCAGATCGGCTGATAAGACGCCCACAAATCAACGCATTAGGGTTAACCAATGCAGTGCCGAGAGGTTTTCCTGAATGACTCACGACACCTGCCTGCTCTCCAGGCTGAAACTGCTTTAGCCCCCCGTTGCTGGCATCAACCTCATTGCTATAAACCCACAGATGCCCCTGCTTTAATCGTCGGTCTGCACCTTTTTTTAGTTGGAGCACCTTGTTAGACATAAAAACCTCCTGATCATTCGAGGCGCGATTATAACAGCGAACGAGAGCAACGGCGAAAATTAAAAGCCCCTTTAACCCTGTGAAATAGTATGTAACAAAACTAACTAGCATCAATTTGGCAATAATCTAGACTAGCTAAGCTGTGTCTCGGTGACATCGGCAATGCCTTTTTACATATTTGGCTAATTTTGACGCCCTGAATGGAAGTTTTGATTTACACTTAAAGGGATCAACCTATTTGGAAGCATCACACCAGCAACCAAAGAAAATCAGCCTCTACAAAACGATGCCAGGCATCATCAGGAGAACCAATGGGGACAGAGTTAACCAGTGACCAGATAAAGCATATCTTGCAGGGGATCAAAATTCCCCCACAACCGCAAATACTGGTTGACCTGCAAATTGAGCAAGTAATGCCTGACCCGGATATGAAACAAATCGCCCGGCTAATCAGTCAGGACGTAGGGCTTTCGGGCACCATGCTTAAATTCGTTAACTCACCCTTTTTTGGTCTCGCCAATAAGATCACCTCTATTGAGCAAGCCGTTTCGCTTCTCGGCCTTAACAGTGTTATCAACATACTGAACGGCTTATCGATCAAAGGCGAGATGAGTGATGAGAAAATACAGGCCATGACCCGTTTTTGGGATACAGCCAACGACATCGCAATGGTCTGTGCGACCGTTGCCAAGCAGATTGGTTTTAGCAGTCCAGACGAAGCCTATGCGATGGGCCTGTTCCATAACTCTGGCATCCCTCTAATGATGCAGCGCTTCGACAACTATCTAAGTGTAATGGAAGAAGGCTACGCCGAACCAGAAAAACGAATCATTGATGTTGAAAACAGAGTATTTAATACAAATCATGCGGTAGTGGGGTACTACACAGCAAAATCATGGAATCTGCCACTAACAATTTGCGATGTTATCGCAGAGCATCACAGCGCAGACTCAATTTTCGGCAATAAAGACGGCAAATCACAAGAGAAAAAAACGCTCCTCGCAATCCTTAAAATTGCAGAGCATATCTGTTGCAATTACAACATACTTGGCGGTCAAACCGTTGACCATGAGTGGGAGCGTATCAACAAGGATATTTTGGAGTATGTTGGACTATCAACCTATGACATTGAGGATATGAAAGCCAATTTCAAAGATATGGGCATCTCGGTTGGGCTTTAATACTTAAATACTTAAATACTTAAATACTTAAGTACTTGAATAAAAAGGGGTAATAGCCATTACCCCTTAATCAGCTCTATTTCAGATCGAGCATCACTCTGGTCGATAGGTCACATCCAACTCTCTAGCTGCCTTTACATCATCCAAACGCTTCACTGGTTGAGTATAAGGTGCCCCCTTAACTAAATCAGCCGAGTTTTCAGCCTCTTTCAGAATCTGAATCATGGCATCAACGAAGCCATCTATTTCATCAATCGACTCCGTTTCTGTTGGCTCAATTAGCAAGCACTCAGGAACCAGAAGCGGAAAATAAGTGGTCGGCGCATGATACCCGTAGTCTAGCAATCTCTTTGCGAAGTCCATTGCGGTAACACCCAGCTCTTTAGCCTGCTTGCTCAGTGTAATGATAAACTCATGAGTCGCCCTACGGTCTTTATAGGCCAAATCAAACCCGGCGTCAGCCAGTTTCTTCGCCATATAATTCGCATTTAGCGTCGAGAACTCACTGACCCGATGCATACCATCACGCCCGACAAATAGTGCATAAATATAAGCCCGCAAAATGATGCCTGCGTTCCCCATAAATGCAGACAAGCGACCAATACTATCAGGGAGGGCATCCTGGTCTAACCAGCAATAGTCAGGCTCGCCGCCCGCATCTTCAATTCCGGCAATAGGTGTCGGCAAATAAGGCAATAACCTTTCACCTACTGCAACTGGGCCAGATCCCGGACCACCACCGCCATGAGGTGTTGCAAACGTTTTATGAAGGTTCATATGCAACACATCAAACCCCATATCCCCTGGTCGCACCTTACCTAAAATGGCATTCAGGTTTGCTCCGTCATAATAGAGTAAGCCCCCCGCGTCATGCACCACCTTCGCAATGACTTCAATTTGCCTTTCAAACACACCGCACGTAGAAGGATTGGTCATCATGATGCCTGCCGTCTGAGGCCCAACCGCCTCCTTCAGTGCGTCAACATCAACATCGCCATCATTAAGTACAGGAATTTCTTTGACCTTGTAGCCGCACATAACAGCGGTAGCAGGGTTTGTACCGTGCGCAGCGATAGGTACAATAATTTCACAACGCTCATGATCACCACGCTTTTCATGGTATGCTCGAATCATGGCTACCCCGGCAAACTCACCTTGGGCACCAGCCATAGGGCTTAATGAAACACCCGCCATACCAGTGACTTCTTTCAATATTTCCTGTAGCTCGTAAACGCTGGCCAGATAACCTTGGCTGTAAGACTCTGGCGCTAATGGGTGTCTATTCAGGAACCCTGGCAGGCTGGCCACTTTATGGGCGCCGCGAGGGTTGTACTTCATCGTACATGACCCCAATGGATAAAACTGGGTGTCTATAGAGAAGTTTTTGCGCGATAGATTAGTGTAATGCCTTACAACCTGGAGCTCTGAAACTTCCGGTAACGCGGCTTTGTTTTTCCGCATTAAACTATCTGGAATATCAGTGACTTCAGCTTTCGTTAGCGGAGCCTGAGCGGTGGCACTACGCCCTTTTACGCCACGTTCAAAAATTAACATTGCACTGCCTCCAGCTCTTTAAGCGATACTTCCAAAGCACTTACATATCCATTGAGATCTTGTTCTGTTTTGGTCTCTGTGGCACACACGAGAATACAGTTGTTCAGTTCAGGGTAATCGGACGATAAATCATATCCACCTAACACCCCCTGTGATTCCATATGCTCTAGTACCAAACGAGATGATGTTGGTAAACGCAGTACAAACTCATGGAAACGAGGCCCGACAGAAACAACCTCAACACCGGATACCGCCGACAAAAGCCCTGTCAGACGGCTGGTATTGGCATGACAAGCTCTGGCCACGCGCTCAATACCTTCCTGCCCAAGCAGGCTCATATAAACCGTTGCTGCCGTAACAGCCAGCCCCTGGTTAGTACAAATATTCGATGTGGCTTTTGAGCGTCGAATATGCTGCTCTCGTGCCTGTAGCGTTAATGCAAACCCTTCTTTGCCATCAAGGTCTACTGTTCGACCAATAATTCGCCCCGGCATTTGCCTAACAAGCGCCTGCTTACAGCAGATAAAGCCAAAATAAGGGCCACCTGATGCGAGGGGAATCCCCATAGGTTGACCTTCTCCGACAGCTATATCCGCTCCATTTTCACCCCACTCTCCCGGTGGTGAAATTAATGTTGCGGCGGTTGGGTTAACGACACCAATGACTAACATTTTCTGCTGATGAGCCCAGTCAGTCAGCTGGTGAACATCTTCCAGCGAACCAAAAAAGTTTGGCTGTGCAATAACCAGTGCCGCGAAATCTTCACCTTCAAACGGTGCTAGCGCGGACATATCCGTTGTTAGCGTCGAGCTATCAAACGCCACCTCTATCAGCTCTATCTTTTGATTGTGAACAATACTATCAACTACTTTTCGATAGAGCGGATGCACGGTTCCTGCAACCAAAACGCGCTTGCTTTTCGACTTCCTATTGGCTCGTATTGCCATCAGCACGGCTTCTGCCAACCCTGACGCCCCATCGTAGAGAGACGCATTAGACACATCGAGCCCGGTTAACGCAGTCATCATCGATTGATACTCATAGATCAACTGCAACGTGCCCTGACTGGCCTCCGCCTGGTATGGCGTGTATGCCGTCATAAACTCACCACGCGTCGCAATATCCCAAACGGCGGCAGGAATATGGTGCTCATAAGCGCCTGCGCCAATAAAGCACGAAGCACCGCTATCTTGCTCTGCTCGATCAGACATCAAGCGCATGATTTCCATCTCGCTCCTCGCGGGAGGTATGGCGTCCAGAGCACCTGCTCTAAGGTGTGAGGGGATTTCGTCAAAAAGTTGGTCTATTGATTGCGCACCAATAGTCTCCAACATCTTTCGAATATCATCTTCAGTATGCGGGATAAAGGGCATGTAGGTCTCTCTAAGGCAGGTTTAACACTTTTTCTATACGAAAAATGGTCAGTATTGGTTTGGCAGTTTACCATGGGTCGAACATTGTCCGACCCACGATAAACTGGCTGATAATGTTACTAACGCACCGTGTACTTAGTGGTACTTAGTGGTCTTCAGCGTCACAAGCAGCGGCATAGGCTTCAGCATCTAACAAAGATGCCAAGTCGCTCTCATCAGTCAGTTTCACTTTAAAAAACCAACCATCTTCATAGGGCTCACTGTTAACCAAATCGGGAGATTCTTCAAGGGCTTCGTTGACCGCCAGCACTTCGCCGCTCACTGGGCTAAAAATATCTGAAGCGGCTTTTACTGACTCTACAACACCCGCCTCTTCACCTGCGCTGATTTCAGCACCAACCTCAGGTAGTTCAACAAATACAACATCACCCAAAAGGTCTTGGGCGTGGTCAGTAATACCAATAGTTGCAGTACCATCAGCTTCTACGCGCACCCATTCGTGACTGGATAGATATTTTAACTCGCCTGGAATATTACTCATCTTTTCGCTTCCCGATATTAACTAAGAACTTGTTCGTTCACCCCACAAAACGTACCTGTCGGGCTGTAAAATTCAAAAACCTGAGTCAGCCTATGTCAACTCAGGTTTATGCGATGTAATGCTGCGTATCATACCTCACTCAGCATTGCACACTAAATAAACACATGCTGGCTCTTAACACAATTTAGCCTATGCCTGTTTTATAGCAAACTATTTATAAACCCGCGCACCATTGCGAACAAATGGAGGAGATACCACTTTTACTGTTTGCAGTTTTTTGCGCATTTCTACCGCACACTGATCACTAGTGTCAGCGGGCACCCGAGCCATTGCAATAGAGTAGCCAAGTGTTGGTGAAAACGTTCCACTGGTAATTTCACCTTCTCCAATACCTTCGACAACCACCTTTTGATGGCTGCGTAATACGCCTCTTTCTTCCAGCACCAGCCCGACCAACTTGCTTTTAACACCTTCAGCTTTTTCGGTTTCAAGCGCTGCACGCCCAATAAAGTTACGGTCATCTGGCTGCCAGGCAATAGTCCACGCCATATTAGCCTGTAGTGGGCTAACGGTCTCATCCATATCTGAGCCATACAGGTTCATACCTGCCTCAAGGCGCAACGTGTCTCGTGCCCCTAAACCACAAGGTTTGACCCCGGCAGATTGCAGGTTCTGCCAAAACGAAACAACCTCACTCTCAGGGACAATAATTTCCAGGCCATCTTCACCGGTGTAGCCCGTGCGACATAACATCCAACCATCTGACTCAAGGCCCTGAAACACTTTAAGACTTGAGATTACCTCTGCTTTGTCCCCACCTAATACTTGTTTAGCCTTTTCAATGGCTTCAGGCCCCTGAACGGCGACCATTGATAATTCAGGACGCTCTGTTAACAAGACGTCAAAACCATCAGCCTGCTTTTGCATCCAGGCCAGATCTTTTTCACGCGTCCCGCAATTAACAACCAACCGGTAACCTTCCGGCATGTTATAGACAATCAGGTCGTCTATTACGCCGCCTTGCTCATTTAGCATGGCGCTATAAAGAGCCTTACCCACTTCTTTTAATTTATCGACATCATTGGCCAACAGGTAACGTAAATAACGTTTTGCATCATCGCCGGCAAGATCAACAATTGTCATATGTGATACATCAAACATGCCGCTTGC
The DNA here is from genome assembly GCF_023650515.1 of Alkalimarinus coralli. NCBI lineage: Bacteria > Pseudomonadati > Pseudomonadota > Gammaproteobacteria > Alteromonadales > Alteromonadaceae > Alkalimarinus > Alkalimarinus coralli. The sequence goes on along the minus strand of NZ_CP096016.1, from coordinate 4,643,035 downwards.
TTTGCGGACGACATGATGTTCTTCGAGCTGAGAGCCATAGTGTATGGGCATATCCCAACCACCAAAATCCACTATCTTGCCGCCACAGGCTACATGCGTTTCATAAAGTGCGGTTTTATTTCCCATAACTAAGCCTTCTGCTAATTATCGACGGTTGATGAAAAAACAATATTTTATCATACATAAAGGCGAATCATACGCCCCAATTGACAGCTCATTTCGGCGCATATGATACATCTGTTAGCATGCTCAATGAATAGCTAAATAGCCCCCAGGCTCTAAACTCATTGAACATTTTGGTTCTAACGATATGCGAAACACAGGTTTACATGAAAACACTTACTGCCGTTTTTTTATATCAAGAAACGACATGATTGCAGGGATGACACGAGTGAACGCAGAAAACTCGTGAGTGCCGCCCGACTCAATCCACGAGGGAGACCCCTTTAGCTTTAAAACAGCTTCACGATAGTTAAGGGTTTGATCGGCCGTTTGAGTAAGTAAAAAAAGACGCTCAGGATGCGACAATGTTTCAACATCCATCGCCAACAGCTCATTCATATGCCCCTCTGTTAGCGTATAACGTTCATGACTGTATAAGTTTTTGTTTTCACCTAAATAGTCAGTTAATAGCGTGTACGGTTTTACTGCCGGATTTATCAACGCAGCTTTAAGGCCGTACTTTTCGGCAAAATAGATCGCGTAATACCCACCTAGCGAACTACCGATAAGCGCTACCGGCCCCAGCATTAGCTGCTGCTCGATTAATTCAGACAGCGAACATGCGACTTGAGCGGGAGAGTAAGACAAGCGAGGTATCAGGTAGTTGCACTGGTAGTCCGATGTCTCAAGATATGCACGAAGAACTTGAGCTTTATATGACTCGGGTGAGCTATTAAAACCATGCAGATAAACAAGCGTTGTGCGCTGGGAGCCCGACTGACTCATCTTCATTCCTGCCAAAACGACTTAGTACCCTTTGCTACTGTAGTCTACCTGGAATTCAATATGATCAGCTCTCTCAACACCCGTATTGATGGTGCCATCCGGGCTCAGCCGTAACCAGCGATACCCGGGCGCCTGGGTATCTACCGCAAACTCTTTCGATTTAGGCAGGAATTGAACGCAGGTCGATGGTGTAGCCAGCAGCCTCACGCCTTTTCTTAACGCATCGACCTCTTGGTGAATATGCCCCCAAACCAGGCATCGAACGTTTGAGTATTTATCCACTATTTCCAGCAACTGGTCTCTATTTTTAAGCCCGATAGCATCTAACCATTCACAATCTATATCGATTGGGTGGTGGTGAAAACTAATCAAACTATGCAAATCGGGTCGTTCACTAAGCGCTTCATCAAGTAAGGAAAGCTCTGTGTCAGCCAAGTGCCCATGCACTTTTCCGTCCAATAAAGAGTCCAGGAAGATAAACTGCCACGTCCCCATTCGAACAACTTTTTTGAGTACGTCAGTGGCCCCTGCTACCTCGCTCATGGCTTCTCGGTTGTCATGATTACCTGAGAACCAATACACAGGGCAGTCAAAGCTGTTGGTCTTTTCTTCGAAACAGCGATAGGCCTCAATCGAGCCATCTTGGGCAAGATCTCCTGTCGCGAGTACTACGTCGGGGGCCAGGTGATTTTGATGAATAAGACTGAGCACAGCGTCAAGGCTGGATCGTGTATTCATGCCCAGAAGCTTACCCTCTGCCTCTTTACGCAAATGGGGGTCTGTGACCTGAATAACAAGCAAGTCATTATCTTCAGACGGAGGGCACTCTTTGACATGGTGCTTGTCTATAGGTTCTTCGCCGGCAATACCCATACCTTAGTTTAGCCTCCCCTGGTAACGCCTAGCTGGCACGCTATTATTTTTATTTATATGACCTATTGGTTTAGAGGTCGTGCCAGCACTTGTCTATATAATGTGAATTTAATGGCCACTTTATTAATTGCAGCATTAATTTACCAGTCTGGCATTCACATTTTGCTGGTCAGGTCGCAAATTGCATGCCCAAACTTAAGACAATAGTCTAACCATTCCGCAAGAAACGCATTTATTTGAATTTTTTCGTCCGGATGGTGCATAAACCGATTGGGGTAATCGTTAACCCCCTGAATACGCCGATGACGGCAGCAACTGATCACTTCAGCCATACCGACATCATGGTAGAGACGAACGGTCATCTTGGGATTATTCAGCCACTTGCCGGAGTTATGAACTTGCTCTAGATAAATGGTGTCAGTGTACTTACACGCCTCAATTAACCTAATGCGAATTAAGCCAAAATAAGTCGTACCTGATGAAAGCTGAAATTCGGCGATATTGCCATCCAGTTCACGGGGCAATAGCTTTAGCAGGCGCAAATAGTTGCCATCACCTAGCGCACCGAGGCGGCTAATATCAGGAACGTACCGGCGCTTAAGGCTCATGCTTCCCCCTGTAATCGATGACTTAGTTAGCCGCTTTTAGCCCATTCGGCTATTAACGTGTCTCGGTTTAGTTGCAGCCACTGTAAGGCAATAATGGACGCCGCATTGTTTATCTGCCCATTGGCAACATATTCAAACGCTTGCAGAGCGGGAACTACATGCACCTTAATGTCTTCCCCCTCATGATCCAACCCGTGAACCCCCTGCGCTGTTGATGCATCCACCTGCCCGCAATATAAATAAATTTTCTCATTCGTACCACCCGGAGACACCAGGTACTGGCAGATCGCCTTCAGTTCCCCGAACTCAATCCCCGCCTCTTCGCGGCCTTCTCGCCTGGCAACAGCTTCGGGTGTTTCTCCTTCGTCGTTAATGCCTGCGACCAATTCCAACAACCAAGGGCTTTGGTTCTGACCTAAAGCCCCTATACGAAACTGCTCCAGCAGAACTACCTGGTCTGTTAACGCATCATACGGTAAAACACAGGTCGCATGGTCTCGCACAAAAAGTTCCCGCTGTAGCTCTTTACTCCAGCCCCCTTCAAACAATTTGTGCGACAAGCGGTAACGGTCAATTTTGAAGAATCCATCATAAGCCCTCTCGCGGGGCGACAGTTTCACATCAGCCCCGTCAAATACCTGCTTAATATCTTTCACTCTCACTCGCTCCCGCCTGGCTACTTAAACCTTACTGTATATCTCGCTGCCCTGTTTTCGAAACTCTTCAGACATCTCGCTCATCCCTTTTTCCAGCGCACTATCAACATCATCCAACTCTTTATCTGCTGCGTAGTCGCGAACCTCCTGGCTGATTTTCATTGAGCAGAATTTAGGTCCGCACATTGAGCAAAAGTGTGCCACTTTTGCCGAGTCCTTTGGCAACGTTTCATCATGGTAAGCCCTTGCTGTGTCTGGATCCAACCCCAAGTTAAACTGATCTTCCCAACGGAACTCAAATCGCGCCTTGGACATGGCATTATCTCTAATTTGGGCGCCAGGGTGACCTTTTGCCAGATCTGCGGCATGAGCGGCAATTTTATAGGTAATAATACCGGTTTTTACGTCGTCTTTATTGGGTAGCCCTAAATGCTCTTTAGGCGTCACATAACACAGCATGGCACAACCATACCAGCCAATCATCGCGGCACCAATCCCCGATGTAATATGGTCGTAACCCGGTGCGATGTCCGTTGTCAGTGGCCCCAATGTGTAGAAGGGTGCTTCCCCGCACTCAACCAGCTGCTTGTCCATATTCTCTTTGATCATGTGCATGGGAATATGCCCTGGGCCTTCGATAATAGTCTGCACATCATGCTTCCAGGCGATTTTAGTCAGCTCACCCAATGTCTCCAACTCACCAAATTGAGCCTCGTCATTGGCATCAGCGATACTCCCTGGACGTAAGCCATCCCCCAACGAAAACGAGACATCGTACGCTTTCATTATTTCGCAGATATCTTCAAAGTGGGTGTAGAGAAAGTTTTCTTTGTGATGCGCCAAGCACCACTTCGCCATTATTGAACCGCCTCGAGAGACGATTCCGGTGACGCGCTTCGCGGTCATTGGCACATATCGCAGTAGCACACCCGCATGGATAGTGAAGTAATCAACACCTTGCTCAGCCTGCTCGATGAGCGTATCCCGGAAGATTTCCCATGTCAGATCCTCGGCAACGCCGCCTACTTTTTCAAGCGCTTGATAGATGGGCACGGTACCTATTGGGACAGGAGAGTTACGAACAATCCACTCTCGCGTCTCGTGAATATTTTTACCCGTTGACAGATCCATAATCGTATCAGAACCCCAGCGCACACCCCATGTGAGCTTTTCAACCTCCTCCTCTATAGAGGACGTCACCGCTGAATTACCGATATTTCCATTGATTTTAACTAGAAAGTTTCGACCAATAATCATTGGTTCGACTTCAGGGTGGTTAATGTTACAAGGAATAATTGCACGCCCGCGTGCAACCTCATCTCGAACAAACTCAGGTGTAATCTGCTGCGGAATAGACGCCCCGAACGACTGGCCTGGATGCTGCTCATCCAATGCACCACTCTCTCTGGCCTCCTGTAGCCTCATATTTTCACGTATGGCGACAAATTCCATCTCGGGCGTGATAATACCTTGACGAGCATAATGCAACTGCGTCACATTCTTTCCCGCTTTAGCTTTTTTAGGCGCGCTAAAATGGTTAAATCGCATATGATCAAGGGTCAGGTCATTTAACCGCCGATTGGTAAAATCCGACGTAAACCCAGACAATGTCTCGGTATCCCCTCTCTCATCGATCCACCCGGAACGAATAGGCTGCAAGCCTTTCCTGATATCAATGTCTGCAATAGGGTCGGTATATGGACCAGACGTGTCATAGACGGTTACTGGCGGGTTTTTCTCTCCCCCCATATCGGTTGGGGTATCCGCCAAACTTATCTCTCTCATTGGCACCCGAATATCAGGCCGACTACCTTCGATGTAAACTTTCTTTGAGTTTGGCAATGGTGCAACAGATGCCTGGTCTACTTTAGCCGAATCACTCAGAAAATCTTCTGGCCTTGCATTCATACAATATACCCCAAGATAGAACGTTAAATTTGAATAGAAGAAATGGGGGGAAGAGAGATATCAAATCAGATTTGATCTCGAATCCCTACGCCGGTACTAACCGGATCAGGTCAACGGGTTCTGAAAACTCAGTCTCAGCTACCCATTGTTGATAGATAGCACCCCGACAAGACAGCTAAAGTGTAGAGATATAACTTAATATTGTCCATAATGCTATTAGAACCCAGATAGTATTATATCGATGGCAGTATCATAAGCGCACTTGTTGGCTCGCTGCACTTACGCTATCCCATACACAAACTGAACTTCTTTCGTTTTTCCTAAATGGACGAGAAACAGGACACCCGATGAAACACACAAAACAACTTCTTGCCACCACCATTAGCACGTTGCTCGCATCTTCATCAGCACTTGCTGTAGACCTGATTACCGTTTACGAGCAAGCGGTTCAGTATGACTCCAACCTTGCAGCCTCTCAAGCAGCCTACCAAGCAGAGCAAGAAGGCGCTTACCAGGCAAGAGCGTTTCTACTGCCTAACATCACCGCAAATGCCAATGCAGCCCATACTGATCAGGAGTATGACAATGCATCATCGGCAGATGACAGCTTCAAGTCTTCAGAGTATGGGGTTTCGTTAACCCAGCCATTATTTAGAGCCGATGCCTGGTTTAACTACCAAGCCAGTCAATACAATAGCCAAAAGGCAGAGGCAGACTTCTCAAAAGCACAACAAGACCTCATGCTAACGACGGCAACCGCTTATTTTGGTGTACTAAGAGCGGAAGAGAACCTTGCAACAGCGGTATCTGCAGAAGCCGCCTTTAAAAGGCAGTGGGAGCAAGCAAAAGAGCGCTTCGATGTCGGCTTGATTGCGATAACAGAAGTCCATGAATCGAGAGCCTCTTACGATTCAATTAAAACATCGAGAATTCAAAGTGAAGGTGACTTGCAAATCGCCCGCGAAAACCTTGCACGCTTAACCGGTGTTGTATATGAAGAAGTTAATGAATTAAGTGAAGGGTTCCCCATTACTCAGCCAACCCCCGCCGATGCCGATGAGTGGGTCAACACCGCATACCAGCAAAACTGGTCAATCAAATCAGCCGAGCTAGCCCTCCAATCACTCAATGAACAGCTTAAAACAGAAAAGTCTGGCCACTACCCGACGCTTGACCTAACGGCTAACTACTCGGTAAATGACTATGATGGCCCCAACCCGCTTGATAACACTCGTGATGACGCTACCGTCGCGCTTGTATTTCAGCTACCGCTATACCAAGGCGGTGGAACTTCAGCAAGCATCAGGCGTTCACGCTTTTTAGTTGAGCAGTCTCGTCAAATTTTGGAAACCACTCGACGCAATGTAAAGCTGGACACTCGCAGCCTCTATACCGCAATTAAAACCGACATAGATACCGTAGCCTCGCAAAAACAGAACATTGTTTCACGCGAAAGTGCGCTGGAAGCAACCCGAGCCGGTTATAGCGTAGGCACACGAAACATCGTTGAAGTACTCGATGCTGAGAGGAATTATTTTGTCGCATTAAGAGATTACGCAAATGCACGGTTTGATTACGTGATTGACAGTCTTTCAATCAAGCAGGCGGCGGGAACGCTTAGCCCACAGGATTTAGTCGACCTGAATAAGTGGCTACAGGCCTCTAGCCAAACTCAAACCTCTACTCAAACACAGCCATAAGGCGCTAGCAAACGTTATAGGGTGCGCCATGCGCACCGCTTCAACTCTTTTGGTGCGCGTGGCACACCCTATAATACAGCGTCAATCACCTCTAACAATCTGCTCAGCGCGCCACGATTAGCCTCAACCACCGAGTTAGCCGCTAATCCGACTTCCTTCCTATACGTTTCATCGTCAAAGAATTCGGCAACTCTTTCAGCAAGCAGTTCAGAAGACCCGACAAACTTAAGGCCACCGGCATCAGACAACTGATGACAAATAGGTTCAAAGTTGAACACATGAGGCCCCATTATAACGGGCATTTTTAGCGCGGCCGGCTCAAGCGGGTTATGCCCGCCGCTCTCAATCAGGCTCCCACCAACAAATGCAACCTCGGCAGACGCATAAAAGAGCATGAGTTCCCCCATGGTATCCCCCAGCAGCACCTGAACTGTCTCATCAAGCGATTCACCCAAGCTACGCCGGGCTGTCTTAAGCCCCGCCTGACAGCACAATTGATAGACATTTTTAAAGCGCTCAGGGTGGCGAGGAACAATAATCAGTAACGCATTAGGCCGTCGCGCTAAAAGTTTCTGATGCGCCTCCAACACCGGGCTATCCTCCCCATGATGAGTGCTTGCAGCAACCCAAACAGGCCGTTCACAACCCCACTGGCACCTCAACTCCGCCCCTTTATCTATCAGTGTTTCATCTAGAGTAAAGTCAAATTTAATACTTCCAGACACCACCACTGAATCTTCAGTCGCACCAGACCGCTTAAAGCGCTCTGCATCCGCTTCGTTTTGCGCAACAATGCGGCTAAGCTTTTGCAGCATTGGCTGAGCAATATAACGAACCTTCTGATACCCTCGGGCTGACCGCTCTGATAGCCTGGCATTCGCCAAAACCACCGGAGCACCAGAGAGCGCAGTATAGTGCACGATATTCGGCCAGAGCTCGGTTTCCATAATAATCAGCATTTCAGGCTTTATTTTTTTTAGAAACCGCTTAACCGTACCGGGCATGTCATAGGGTGCATAAACATGAAAAACCGTATCACCAAACAGGGCCTTCACACGCTCTGAACCGGTAGGCGTCATTGTGGTTACAACAATATCCCGTTCAGGGTAACGCTGCTGCAATAGCTTAACCATCGGGGCAGCAGCAATCGTTTCACCCACTGATACCGCGTGCACCCATATAGGTCTATTAAGCGAGCGCACGTTAAAAAAAGCAAAACGCTCCTTCCAACGCGCAGCATAAGCCGGAGCCTTCCATGCTCGATATAGAAGCCTCAACAATATAAACGGTGTAATAAGATAAAAAAGTAGAGAATAGAGGTGCCGAGCCATTACAGATCCGTTAAACAAAATAGCAAGTGGAGGGGTGGATATTATCATGACGCTAGAGTTAAATGCTAAGAATCAGTAGAATCCACTTAAGAGTAAACCACCAGCACTCATTCCATTAGTGGCCTTAGCGAGATAGAGCCCAATGCAAGAAACACAGTCAACTCGACACGGCGATAAACCGCAGCTCCCACTCAATATCTGGATCGTGACAGACCATAAGCCAGGCCACCTTAATCAATTAAAAGGCCTTTGTGAGCGGGTAGCGGCTCATGCCCCCACAAAGGAGCAGTGGATTTCTGTCGAGGACTTGAACTCAACCTTGCTAGACTGCCTAATAAAGAAGCTCAATATACCAACCAAGCTTCGAGAAAATAAACCAGATATCGTCATCGGTGCAGGACACAGTACCCATACGGCTGTACTGGCAGTTCAGAGGTATTTTCAATGCTTTTCCGTTCTCTTGATGAAGCCTTCGCTTCCCCTCAGCTGGTTTAACGCAGTGATTATACCGGAGCATGATAACCCTAAGCGCAGAAGGCAGACTCTGGCCACTAAAGGCGTGCTCAATACAATAACCCCCAGCCACTCAAACTCAGGCGCAAATATAAGTACAGGGTTAATACTGATTGGAGGCGACTCGAAGCATTATCACTGGAATACAGCTGACGTTATGCAACAAGTTACTGAACTGACTCAGGCCCATTTAGAAATCAAGTGGACGCTAAGTGACTCGAGACGAACAGAAAACGAATTTTTGGATCAGCTTAAACACGAACAACTTTCTAACGTTCATATAGTTCCCCACCTCGACACACCGAACGGGTGGGTGAAAGAAAAAATGGCACAAGCCGGACAGATTTGGGTCACCCCTGACAGTGTTTCAATGGTCTATGAAGCAGTCACCGCTGGAGTGCCGGTTGGCTTGTTTAACATGCTCCCCAAAAAAAATGGCCGCATCGTCAAAGGTATAGAGTCCCTAATTCGAGAGGGCGTTGCCACCCAGTTTAAGCCAACAAATCCAGGCGAGATAATCCCGGTTTCCCCTACCGCCTTATGGGAGTCAGAAAGAGCCGCTAAGTGGCTATTGGAGCAGTACACTGAACATAAGCAAAATAACCTAACCCATTAAGCCAAAACAGATCAGAAGTTAATCCGTATGAATGGGCCATCAATGAACGTATTACAGGTATTGCCAAGTCTCAATAGTGGCGGTGTCGAAAAGGGCACGCTGGAAATCGCCAGCGCATTAGTTGAAGCGGGGCACCACTCAACCGTTCTTTCTGCGGGAGGGAGGTTAGTTGAACCACTGGAAAAATCTGGTTCAAAGCATGTTACATGGGATATTGGTAAAAAATCACTATCTTCTTTTTTTCAGGTTAGAAAAATTCGCCACTGGTTGGCCAAAGAAAATTTTGATGTCGTCCACGTACGATCCCGCATGCCAGCCTGGATCATTTGGCTGGCGTGGAGAAAGATGCCTCCAAACCATCGTCCACGTTTGGTCAGTACGATGCATGGCCTACACTCAGTCAATCGTTATAGTGAAATAATGACCTGCGGCGAACGCGTTATTGCGGTATCCAAGTCAGTGGAACACTATATTAAAGCAAACTACCCCAGGGCAGATCATCGCAAACTCCGTTTAATCTACCGAGGGATAGATGCCCACGAATTCCCCTACGGCTACCGGGCCGACGACAAGTGGAAAGAGAGTTTTTTCAAACAACACCCCTCATTAGAGAAAAGTCTTATCGTCACATTGCCAGGCCGAATGACGCGTCTAAAAGGGCACTTGGGTTTTATAGATATTATTAGCAACTTAAAAAACAAAGGGCTCGATGTTAAAGGGCTGGTGATTGGTGGCGAGGATCCAAAACGAAAAGGCTACGCAGAAGAAGTTTATCAAGCCGTTGCGGAGAAAGGCCTTGCCAGTGATATCATTTTCGCTGGTCACCGCTCAGATATGAAAGAGCTATACTCTATTTCAAGTGTTATTCTGTCTCTGTCCACAAAGCCTGAATCATTTGGACGTACGGTTTTAGAGCCCCTTAGCATGGGCGTTCCCGTTGTGGGCTACAGTCATGGAGGGGTCGGCGAGATTTTAACCGCATTGTTCCCAGATGGAGCGGCAGAGCTAAATAATGTAAAACAAGTTCAAGAAAAGGTCACAGCCATACTTCAAGGGAAGAGCAAACCGGTAATCGAAAACAAACAATTTCTGCTATCTGAAATGAAACGTAAAACACTCGAATTGTACGAGACGCTAACCCAAGAAAAGAGATAACAAAGAGTGGGCACATTGCTATTGATTCTATACATTCTCCTCGCATTATTCGGCTTAGCCGCTATCTGGTTTTCCTTTCGTTATGCATGGTGGGCAAAAGCAGTCGACTATAAGCACCCGCGTATTCTGATGTATCATATGGTCAGCGATCCAAAGCCTGGCACGAAGTTCAATGGCCTCCGGGTTTCTCCTGCGATGTTTGAAAAACAGTTGCAGTGGTTAAAGCAAAACAACTGGAACTTTGTAACGATGAACCAACTCGTCGACGACCGTTCACCGTTGCCAGAAAAAAACGTTGCACTAACCTTTGATGATGGATATGAAGACAACTACACTCAAGCCTTCCCGTTGATGAAGAAGTATGGAGCAAAAGGGACTCTCTACCTGGTGATAAACAGACACAACAATGATTGGTCAACCAAGAAAAAAGCGCATCACAATAGTGGTGAATTAGTAAGAGAACCTAAATTATCCGACGAGCAAGTAAACGAAATGGTCGCTTCGGGTGTATTTGAAATTGGCGGGCACACCACCAATCATATCAACCTTGACACCGTTGACAAGCCAACCAAATATGCAGAAATGAGTCAGTCCAAAGCTATGCTCGAAAAACAGCTCAACACCCCTATCAACAGCTTTGCCTATCCGTTTGGTATTTACAGTAAAGAAGACCCGGTAATCGCAAAAGAACTCGGCTATACCAACGCCGTGCTGGCCGAAGGCGGCATCGAGACAGATGTCAATAAACACCGCTTTGAACTTAGGAGGGTTAAGATCAGCGGTAAAGATAATTTTTTAGCATTCAAAATGCGAATAAAAACGGGTAAGCGAGGCTGGAAAAAGTGAGCAACAAAACCGTATGGATACTATCAGATGGACTCGCTGGGCACTACAATCAGAGCATTGGTATCAGTAATGCGTTAAGCACACCGTTACCCCATGACGCAGTTATTATTAATATCCGCCTAAAGCATAAGCTTCTCCGTTCGCTCATGCGCGTTATTGCGAACCACCTACCCTTTTTATTAGGCTATCGATCATTCTCATTTTTTTATCGGCATGATACGTTACCCCAATCTATGCCCTCTGTTATCATCTCTGCGGGCGGCAATACATTATTCGCAAACATTGCATTGAGCAAAGCCACGGGTCAAACCAATACGTTTAGCGGAACACTGAAAGGCTATAAACCACAAAATATAGCCAAGGTGTTTACTGTAACACCACTAAAAAATGTTCCAAACAATACCGTGCTTGATCTACCACCCGCTAACATTGCCCCTCCTGAAAACCCTGCTGAGACGCAACCGTTCTACACATTATTGATTGGGGGAGACGGCGCAGGCTATGAATATACTAACGAAGATTGGAGTCACCTAGCACACGCAATGGCTTCTATTGCTAAGCGCGACAATATTACCTGGAAAGTCACCACATCCCGACGAACAGGCCAAGCTGTTGAAGAAAAATTACAAACACGGCTCCCCAACGACTGTATTGCAGAGGCCATATGGTTTTCATCAAACCCTCAAAAGGTCGTTAAACGTTTTCTTGCTGAAAGCCGTGTAATATTCTGCACTGAAGACAGCCTGACCATGGTATCAGAAGCAATTTATGCCCATAAGCCCACAGTAACGTTGCAACCTCTAAACATGTTACCAGACAATAACGACGCCAAAGCACTGGACAAATATCAACACAAGCAATTTATTATAAGAAGCCCCATCACACAGGTGCACCAACAAACGTTCGACAAAACGCGCTTCTGTGAGCATTATCCAGACATACAGACACAGATAGCAAATGCTATTATCCCCGAACTTAATTCGCCCCAATAATTTGACCCCTTTATTATGACTTCAAATACTCAAAAACGTATTCTCTGGTGGGGACGACACGGGAATTATGGCCCCAACTACCCTAGAAATAGAACGATCATTAAGTGTCTTAAAGACCTAGACCATGAAGTCATCGAGTTTCAGCCACGTATTTCAAAACTGGCCAATCTAGAAGCCACGCTGAACGCCTTTAAAGACATCGACTTGGTATGGGTGCCCTGCTTCAGGCAGCGAGACCTTGCCGCGGCGGCTCGCTGGGCTAGAAAAAGAAATATTCCTTTAGTTTTTGACCCACTCATCAGTGCGTATGACAAACGGGTAAACGAGAAGAGAAAGTTCTCAGCTGATTCTCGGCGGGCCAAACGACTGCTAAAGTGGGAGAAAAAGCTATACGCTCTCGCTGATATTGTCATTGCAGACACACGCTGCCATAAACAGTATTTTGTAGATCAGTTAGGGTGTGAGGAAGACAAGGTATTAGTGATTCCGGTTTCAGCCGAAGAGGCGCTATTTTTCCCGAAAACAATGCCCAAAAACGAGATTCCAGAAGTATTGTTTTTTGGCACCTTTATCGGGTTGCAAGGGCCAACCTACATCGCAGAATCAGTTACCCATTATGACGGCCCTAAGATTAAGCTGACCTTTCTCGGAGATGGGCCTGAACGAGCTCAGTGTGAACGCATTATTCAACAGACAAACAACCCTAAAGTGGAGGTAACGTTTGAAGATTGGATACCATTCCATGACCTTCCGGACCGGATTCGTCAATCTGATATTTGTTTAGGTGTATTCGGAACCGGAGAAAAGTCGCTTAGAGTCATCCCCAATAAGGTTTATCAAGCGTTAGCCTGCGGCAAACCGGTAGTTACAATGAAAGGAGGAGCTTACCCCCCAGCGCTAGACAGCTGCAATGGAGTAAACTTTGTCACAGCAGGAACTCCAGCAGATATAGCACTATCAATATCCAATATTCTAAAAAAGGACCTACCTTTACTATCTGAGGAGGCTGCGAGAATGTATAGTAAATACTTTTCGAACCAAACAATTTCTCTAACCTTAAGAGAGCTATTAAAAGGTTTTAAGAACACGAAATGAATACCCAACCACCAATTCTCCGCGCCTCTATTGGTGTCGTCGTTCCTGCTTATAACCGTGAAAAGTTGATACTTGAAACGCTTAATGCAATCTGCGCCCAAACATTACAACCTGAACTCGTTGTAGTTGTTGATGATGGTTCAACAGATGCAACTAAAAGCGTGCTAGAAAAATGGCAAAAAGAAACACCTATCAAGTTTACATTTATATACCATCAGCAGGAAAACAAAGGCGTTAGCTCAGCAAGAAATAAGGGCCTAAGACTCGTTAAAGAGTGCCAATGGGTTGCGTTTCTCGACTCAGATGATGTTTGGCCAACCGACCTTCTAGATAGGCTATACACAGAAATCCAGAAAGATACACGATATATTGCATGCTCATCAGAGGCGAACGAGAGCTTTTTTGAACTAGATAACACACTGATTTCTAGTCACCTATTGTCTCATACAAATGGATACGGAAAACATGGCCCCTTAGGTTTAATGGCAGCAGCCCCTCACATATCAGCCTCTATTATCCGTACCGATATCGCACTTAAGGTTAACGGGTTTGATGAAAGAATGAAATATGGTGAAGACCGGTTATTCATAATGTGTGTGTCATGTCATGGACTCTGGGGGCGAGTTGCCGGAGAACCAATACTCTATAGATGCTATAAAAAGTCTCTGGACGTAAATCAGCTTTCGAATAAGCCCCACCAAAACTCACGAGTACGTTACGCTAGGCTGCTAGATCAAAACCTCAGCCCACTAATAAATTCTAAAGAGATTTGGCACAAAGGAATTCCTTGGGCTTTATGGAAGGGGTGGCACAGAGCAGGAAAGCAATTAGAAGAAACAGGGCATTATACTTGGGCTGCAACGTTTTATTGTAAAGCGGCAAAGTACCGGCCACCCAATAAGTCGGCTCTTCGAGCGCTACTTATGCTCGCTAGATCATTTTTTAAACAGTTCAAAGGTTGATTGATGAATCAGCGTATTTTAATCATCGGAAAACGGGGAGGAATACTACAGTGGTACGAACACTTACTGGCCGCCCAGAACCAGTTACCAAACCATAAAATAGAAGGCTTTGCGTTAAATCACAATCACTTCTTTGAACGAGCTAATAAAACAGTCTCGGGCCTTCTCAACAAAAAAAACAAAGATAAGATCACTGCAAAAGCGCTTGATAAAAAGCTCACAGCTTTTCATCCAACCCTAGTACTGATCGCAGATCTTTTTTATCTTTCTAATGAAGTGATTAGCGTACTTCATAAGCATAAACAAACAATGAAAGTAGTACACTGGATTGGTGATTTTTTTGATGAACGGCTTATTCGCGCACGAGAAATTACCGACCGCTATTACTTTACAGACTCTGGACTACTCGAAGACGCAAACGCAATAGGGCTAACTAATAGTAGCTACCTGCCTCTAGCCTTTAACCCTGATTTGTTTAAACCACCAGAACAAGAGCAGCGAATAAATGACCTGCTTTTCATTGGCGCATGGTCAAAAAACAGAGAAGAGCTGGTTCGACAAGTGACACTGCCTATGACCGTAGCTGGCAAAGGGTGGGACAAAATCGCAGACACTCACCACAAAGTCATTGGCAAGAATGTCTCAAACAAGCAAGTTGCAAAGCTCTATCAGCAGCATGCGTGCGTACTCAATATCATTAACAGCGGAAACATCAAAAACGGATTAAATATGAGGTGTTTTGAAGCTCCTGCCTGCGGCGCAGTTTTGATAACGGATAATGTAATTGACCTAGCCAACTGCTATGTAGACGGAACCGAGGTGCTAACGTATGAAAACCCTGAGTCACTGGCTTCAGTTTATAGAATGATCTTGGACGACGACACTAAACAAAAACGTATAGCTAGAGCTGGCTCTCTCAAGGCATCAGACAAACACTCTTATGCATGCAGAATTGAAGCAATAGCAAAAGACACATATGGTACTTAAATGAGTCGTTTAATCGAATGCTAGAACCTTTTTCTTTATAGCGTCAGCCAGTATGCGAGCCGCCAACTCCCCACCTCTTGCCCCCCAGTGCGTGTCATTGGGCAAATAAAGATCAATGACATTATTATTCACTGCAGCACTCATAGGTGACAACAGGTCAACAAAGTTAACATTAGGGTCTACCAGCTCAGGAACAATAGAGCGCGTTCTTATTGCCTGATCCTCAAACCATGGGCCGTACACTGAGCTCTTATCAGGAGCGATAAGGAAGAATGTCGGCAGTCCTAACTCCAATTGCGCTTTTGCTGCAAAAACATTCATTCCACACTTAGCTGCTTCATAGTTTTCTGCAGAATAACGCATTTTATTAAGGTCTTCGCGATGGTACAGCAGCTCTGTACTTTTATTATTTGAAAATAGTTTTTCCCCTTCAACCAGATTAGCCTTCAATACTCTTGGCTTTCTAACGGAGGCCACTAATTGCTTTAAATATGCCGAAGGTATATTCATATCAAATGGAATAGTGCTCTTCAGTCTGTCTATGACTACAGCTGGCTCCGTAGCCTTGTTATATGTTAGCTGTGCAATACCTGAAGGAACAGATGTAACGCACTCATTGCCTTCAGCAACACTCATCAAACGTGGGACAGCATAGCGCTCTACAGATTGATAGATAATAAATTTGGGTTTAGTGTCTAGCCTCCTGATGCTCGCGATAAACTCATCAATACCATAATGATCCTGGTGGTAAGTCAGCCCCTGCAAACCTGTTCGATTTTTAAAGAATGCAGTCCATTGAAAACATCCAGAAGGCTCAGACGTTACTGGCCCACCCGCACACCAATGAGAAAATGAGTCCCCATAAACAACATAATCTTCTTCCTTTCCATTCTCACTGATGCTTGCATAGCTTGTACCTCTATCCTTAAAGCCAAACTGAGGTTCATTCCAGCCAAAACCAT
Source organism: Alkalimarinus coralli (assembly GCF_023650515.1). Classification (NCBI taxonomy): domain Bacteria; kingdom Pseudomonadati; phylum Pseudomonadota; class Gammaproteobacteria; order Alteromonadales; family Alteromonadaceae; genus Alkalimarinus; species Alkalimarinus coralli. The sequence goes on along the minus strand of NZ_CP096016.1, from coordinate 4,626,883 downwards.
TTTCAGTAAAGCCTCCAATCCTGGTTAGATCCCCTGTAAATGGCTGTAAATAAAACGACAGACCTAGTAGAACCACTACCAATATAAAGAGCGGTACTACAACGATTAAAAAGTACTTATTACCTTCCATACCACTACCTTAAAACTGGAAATACAAGAATTCGCTTACCGCCGTCATTTGCAGCGTTGAGATAACCAAAAGAATCAGAGTCAAAACAGCCCATGGATAGTTAGGTGCCCACAGCACTCGATACCACTTCTTCTCTTTCTCATGATTCAAATAGAATAACTCCCTGACATTCGGCAGCAAAAAGACTATCAGGAGCCCCCACAACATGAGCCTTACATCACTTAGGTTAACCAAAACAGAAGCGTCAGCCGATGTACTAAGTGGCAAAAACGGTAACACCCTCGCCACTTTCTCTGCATATTTAGGGGTTAATTCCATGCTATCCAACGAAAACATTGCTTGATATAAATGAATCGCCGTATCTAAGTTATCAGCCCTAAAAAGCACCCATGACACAATAACACAGACAAAGGTGACCAAGCCTGCCAGCACACCATAACCAGGTAAATTACGAATAAAAGCTAGCCTTAATACCCCAAGAATATCAATCCACGCTCGATTCACGACGAGATAAACGCCATGCAATCCGCCCCACAATACAAACGTCCATCCAGCCCCATGCCATAGCCCTCCCAGTAGCATCGTGGCCATCATATTAATCATTCTCCGTGCTTCTCCAGCCCGGTTGCCGCCAAACATGATATAGAGATAGTCCCTTAAAAAGTGAGACAAAGTAATGTGCCATCGTCGCCAAAACTCAATAATGCTTTTCGATTTATAAGGCGAAAGGAAATTAACGGGTAGATGGATGTTAAACATTAGCGCGGCACCAATCGCCATATCTGAATAACCTGAAAAATCAAAATATAGCTGTAGGGTGTAAGCCAATGCGCCCCCCCATGCAACAAAGAAACTTATCTCTCCGCCAGTCGCAGCTTCCCCAAAAACACTATGCACGATAGGTGATAAACTGTCAGCCAACACCACTTTTTTAAATAGCCCAATAGAAAAAATCGTAATGCCTGCCGATATATTGATCCAATCTAACGAGAATATTTTATTTGAGTTAAGCTGCGGTAATAGCTCGCGATGATGTACAATTGGGCCGGCAATCAATTGTGGAAAGTAACTTATAAATAAGGAATATTTCAGAAAGTCCCGCTCTGCTTTCCTGTCTCTATATACATCGACAAGATAAGCTATTTGCTGGAACGTAAAGAAAGATATCGCCAGAGGTAAAACAACAGGAATATTCGGCATGTCAGTGCCAGCAATCATGTTAAGGTTGTCGACAAAGAAGTTTTTATACTTAAAATATGCAATTAGCCCTAAGTTAAAAACAAGGCCAAAAGTTAACAATACTTGCTTTGAGGTGTGAGTTAGACTAGGCCTTACCATTGCTAGTGCAGTCAAATAGTTGGTTATAATCGACAGACCAAGAAGGGTAAGATATTCAGGTTTCCACCAACCATAAAAAAATAGAGATGCAATCGTTAAAAACCCTAACGCATGACGATAACTTCCTTTAGCCGATATCAGAAAAAACAGACAAACAGAAACCGGCAAGAACAGAAAAACAAACTCGTACGAACTAAATAACACTCGCGTTCCTATCCCGCCCTCGAAAGGGCAATTTATTTACTAATAGACACCTGGCCTAGTCAGGTTCGTGGAATACCAATGATCGATCTTATTATAAAAATTAACTATGTCGCGGGTAAGTTTGCAGAACGCCAAATAGATAGGGTCAAAAATAGGCATACAAAGCTTAACCTGCTTCAAAAATTAAGTGATTTTTATTCAAAGCAATATGCAGGAATTCTTCATTCGCATTTTATAGAATCCGAACTTATAAAACTATCGAACGATGCCAAAACACCTCAAAAGGTCACGGTTGAAGACGACCACATTCTGCATGTAGCGACTATGGTGGCCGCGGATGGAGGGCATACTAGAATAATTCTCAACTGGATTAAAAATCAACCTAACAAAAAACACTCCTTGTTGATTAATACACCATGCACCGTTCCCAGCTGGTTAATCAGCGCGATAGAAGATTCAAATGGGGGTATTATTGTCAACGATAAGCAAGGCTATTTGGAAAAAGCTTCGTACCTCAAATCACACTCACTTAAATATGAAAAGGTCATCTTGCATGTACATACGAACGATATGCTCCCACTACTGGCATACGGGGCTGATTTTCCGAGACCTGTAGCGCTTTTTAATCATGCTGATCATACATTTTGGTTGGGCTCTGCCATAGCTGATATGGTTTTTGATCTCAACACCTATAGCGCAAATATCACTCACAGACTTAGAAAAGCCCAAAACAACGCCCCTCTTCCCATCGTCATTGACGAAGATGTTGGCACAACTTTGTCGAAAAGAGAGCTTCGAACTAAACATAATCTCCCCCAAGACAAACGTATACTGGTTTCGATGGCAAGCAAACATAAGTTCCTGGGTCAGTCGAACATATTCTTCAAGACAGCCCCATATCTACTTAATGACTCAACTATTTTTATATTAATGGGGCCCCAAAACAAAAAGAAGTTTAAGCGGCTATATAAAAGCACTAACGGAAAGGTAATTCCTCTGGGCTATCAGGACAAAGATAGTGCAGACGAGATTCTCAAAGCATCAGATATTTATATCGACTCCTATCCTGTTAGCTCTTTCACCTCAATGCTTCAAGCAATAAGGTCGGGCGTGCCCGTTATAACCTCTTTTCCGCACGCGCTTCCCGACAGCCTAGTTGAAAACAGGGTTACAGACTTAACGATCATCAACAAGCTGACAGCAACCGAAATTGAAGAAAGGTTTCTAACTCCTGCGAAAATTAAGCTTCCCATGCACTTCGGGAGTCAATGGAAGGAAACGTTAGAAAATAGTGCCCCATTAACCGGTCACAACACTATACTGGCGGAAGAAGTGTTTCAGCCACACCCATATATTCAGTTTGTTTACTCAACGTCAATAAAACATTGGCAATGGTTCAGAAGAGTTATCAATTTAGTACTGGCATGCACATTCCCTTTTCTGTCAAAATCACCTAAATAGCGCTGAAAAGTAAACGCATATGAACAACAATATCCATCCAACAGCTCTAATCTCGGATCGTGCATCAATTGGCAAAAACACCACAATTGGGCCATTTTCAGTTATTCATGATAACGTAATAGTTGGAGATAACTGCCAAATTGATGGTTTCTGTGAATTGGGCTACCCGACTCCATTGGCATCAGGCTCACCACTTGAAATAGGTCATAACTCCATTATCCGTAGTCACAGTGTATTTTATGAAGGCTCTAGCTTTGGAGACTCTTTGTCTACAGGACACAGAGTTACGGTAAGGGAAGGCGTTGCCGCAGGCTGTAACCTTCAAATAGGAACACTCTCTGACCTGCAAGGGGATTGCATAATTGGGGATTATGTTCGCTGCCACAGCAATGTACACATAGGCAAAGCCTCAAAAATAGGCAATTTTGTCTGGATTTTCCCATACTGTGTTTTAACCAATGACCCACACCCTCCTAGTAATATTACCCAAGGGGTAACCGTTGATGATTTTGCGGTTATAGCCACCATGACAACACTACTCCCAGGAGTGAAAGTCGGGCACGAGAGCTTGGTCGCAGCTCATAGCTGTGTATCCAAACATGTCTCGCCTCATACAGTTGTGGGTGGAAGCCCGGCCAAGCAATTGTGTATGACTGCAGATATTAAGCTCAAAGATGGTAGTGGCAACCCCGCATATCCTTGGGCAAATCATTTTCATAGAGGATACCCAGAGCACATTGTTAACGAGTGGGTTTCTAAGATTAATAGGCTTAGGGAGTGAGTTTTGGACATCGAACTAATAGAATTTGATGTAAAAGGCGACAAGAGGGGGTCATTGATTGCGCTCGAAGATGGCGTTAATACTCCATTTGATATTAAACGCTGCTACTACATCTATAATACGAAGCAGGGAGTTAGGCGTGGTTTTCATGCACACAAGAATCTCCAGCAATTAGCAGTCTGTGTATCCGGGAGCTGTCGATTCTTTCTTGATGATGGAGAAATAACGCAAGACATCACCCTGAACACTCCAAATAAAGGACTTTTGCTTAAAGGCCTGATATGGAGAGAAATGTATGATTTTAGTGATGATTGCGTATTAATGGTTCTAGCAGATCAACTCTATGACGAGTCTGACTATATTAGAAACTATCACGATTTTCAGAATTTAGTCCAACAAAAGACGACAACCCGCCATGAATGAAGTTCAGTTTCTTAATCTAAAGCGCCTCAATCAACAGTACCGTGATGAGCTTGTAAGTGCAGCTACCCGAGTCATCGATTCGGGCTGGTACATTCTGGGGCAAGAAGTTAAGGCTTTCGAAACCGAGTTTGCCAGTTACTGCGGAACTCGCTTCTCTCTGGGCGTTGGCAATGGACTAGACGCACTAACACTTATTTTTCGGGCATTAATAGAACAAGGCAAGCTATCACCTGGAGATAAAGTAGGCGTCCCTTCGAATACATTTGTTGCATCTGTGCTAGCTATTTCGAGCGCAGGGCTCGAACCGGTATTAATAGAACCCAACCCAAAGACCCATAACCTGGACTCAACCTCTCCGGGTTTACTTAATGCGTTAACAGAAATAAAAGCATTATTGGCCGTGCACCTGTATGGCCAACTCGCGGATATATCTAACCTCAAAAAACTATCTGACCAACACCATGTACTACTTATTGAGGATGCAGCTCAAGCTCATGGGGCATCACTTAAAGGTAAGAGAGCTGGTAGTTTTGGAATTGCTGCCGGGTTTAGCTTTTATCCCGGTAAAAATCTCGGAGGGTTAGGCGATGGAGGGGCAGTAACCACAAGCGATCCTGTCTTGTTTGAGCTTATTTCGTCATTGAGAAATTATGGTTCAGCAGAACGCTATAAGCACGATTATATAGGTGTTAACTCCCGATTAGATGAAATGCAAGCAGCCATGCTCAGAGTCAAGCTGAGCTATATAGAGCAAGATATTGCAAACCGGCGAAAAATAGCGAAGTTATATAGAAAAGAGATTAAAAACCCTGTTATTTTGACTCCACAAGTCCTTGAGGAAAGCGCGCATGTATGGCATCTATTTGTTATACAATCTGAATACAGGCAATCCTTACAAGAGCATCTGTCAAACCTTGGCATTGCAACCCAAATCCACTACCCGTGTGCGATAGCTGAACAGCCTGCTTATAGTTCATCAAACCTAATAGCACCATTGGCAAAAAGGCTTTCAAACTCGATTCTAAGCCTGCCTATAGACCCAACACTAACGCTCGAGGAGCAAAAAGCGGTTATTGATGCCTGTAACTCGTTTAAGCCTTAGTCCCAACCAGGATGCTAAAAAGCTAGGCCTTTTGATCTTTACGCCTATCTTCGAGTTCTGCCATAACGACCATACAAAAAGGAAACCAGAATATTAGCTGAGTAAAGGCTCTGGGTTGAGCCATTAGCGACTGACCTTCCACCAGCAAACAACCGCATCCAGCAACAAAAGAGAGAACCCAAGGGGACTTTATTCTGCAACCGGCACGAACCGTCCCAATGATGACTGCCGCCAATAAGATAACCCCAATTAAACCTGACCGGAGCGCCTGATTTGAATAAGAACTATGCTCTGTAATCAATATCCTGGAGCCTATATCCAATGCAAAATCATGGGCATATCCACAACCCACTAGAGCATTACAGTTCATCCCCTCAGTCCAAGCCGTTTTAGCAATAAGCAAACGGTAGCTTTCTCCTCTCACTGTCAAAACATCAAACACGCCAGCCAAATATAAAGCAGATATGAGCACTGAAAAAATCAACACAGTCAGCACAAACTTAACTGAGATTGATAGCACCCCCTGCTTAAATGATAACCATAAAAAAAATGGCATAGACAATAAAACACCGAGCAGCCCCATTCGAGTTTGTGTAATAACAAACAGAGCACCCACTAGAGTAACCAGCATAAAAAATAGTACAGGCGACTTCCGTACAAGTAGATAATAGGCTGCAGTTGTGCTAGCAACACTGATATAAGCCGTAAAATAGCTTGGGGTAAACAGTTGCCACCCGGAAAACCAAGGGCGCCTGTAGATTGGGTTATCGTACCCGAAATAGAATATAAGCAATTGTATGACTGCATAAGTCAACACGAACAAAGCTATCGTAAACGCAACAATCTGTGGTTTAAGCAGTTTGAATTTCGACAAATGATAAAAAGCTAAAACGAAAGAAAGGAAATAAGCGACGTATTTTATTTTATTCGCATCCAAGGTAATAGCCATCATCAGAGAGGTAATAAAGCCGTAAAGCGTAGCAATTTTGACCAAGTTAGAGCTAAAGAGCGCCTTGATATCACTCCACCTCGTCAGCAATAACGCAGGAAACATGACCCCTATATAGAAAACGTTGTTTACAGCTTTGTTTGATAGTGGAGAAAATAGCGATAGTATATGCAGTACAAACCCTACAAAAAGCAGCGATACAATTTTGTTTTCTTTCCAGTTAAAAAAAGCGCTTTGTTGCTCTATAGCTACATTCATCTAGTGTACTGCTCCCAATAAAGACCTGTAAAAGTTTATACATATAAATAGCAAACAACTGTAATTATGATGTCTGAGAAACGCCGGCATTTTAACACTAAATACAGCAAATAAGCACTGGATTGGCACTTTAATAAATTAACCATTCATCACAACTTCCCCCCACTTCGACGACACATATTCACGCTCTTCTGAAAACGCTGTTGGTTCAACCTGGCTGTTGAGCTTTTGTAACGCTCGTTTATGGATCAGAGAGCGCATGGATTTATATATTTCAGTTAACCTTTCAGAAGACTCTATATCCAGCAATTCACATTTTGCCATCTCCTCCAAAATTCGCACATTGTCCGACCATTTAAGAAGCTCTGGATATTCATGAGACCAACCCAACACGGCAAATTGACAAAGAAACTCTATATCAACAATCCCGCCTTTGTCATGCTTAACATGGAATACTTCCGGGGCTTCTCCATTGGCTGCTTTAGTGCCCAATGAAGCCCTCATTTTCTCCCTCATTTCAACGACGTCGTTCCGTAAAGCGGCAATGTCTCGCTGTTGACTCAGTATACTCCTGCGAACATCATCAAAAGCCTTTCCCAATGCAGTGCTACCTGCGACAAAACGTGCTCTTGTTAACGCTTGATGCTCCCATGTCCAGGCATTTTTTCTTTGATAATCCTCAAAAGCACCAATTGAGCAAACTAACAATCCAGAATTCCCTGATGGTCTCAAACGCATATCAACTTCGTAGATCTGTCCCGCAGCCGTTTGCGTGTTTAGAATATGTATCACTCGCTGGCCCAGCCGGGTGAAAAACACCCCTGTGTCGATTGACTTATCGCCAGTTGTGGGTTTATTGACATCTCCTGAGTGCAAAAATACCAGATCTAAGTCAGAGGTATACCCCAATTCAATCCCCCCCATTTTTCCATACGCAATAATCGCAAAATCTAAATCACAAACTTCACCATTGGATCTGACAGGAAAACCGTGTTTCTCGGTTAGGTGGCGCCAAGCAATATCAATGACCTGATCTAACTCTGCTTCTGCGATCCAGGTTAAGTAATCACTGACCTTCATTAAAGGGAGTGTTCCTCTTAACTCTGACGCAGCAACCCTCAACACATGCGCTTTCTTAAAATGCCTTAGCGCCTCCATTTGTTCCTCCAGATCATCCTCAGGAATCCTAAGCAACTGCTGCCTTAACTCATCTTCCAGCATCTCTTTATCAGGCGGATTATATAGGCTCTCAGAGTTCAACAGTTCATCCAGCAACAATGGCGTTGATGCAAGCTGCTCAGCGACCCAAGGGCTAACAGAGCATAACCACACCAATTGCTTAAGTGCCCCCGGATTCTCGTTCAGAAGAACCAAATAAGCTGTGCGTCTCAGCACCGATTCGACAAGCAACAAAATGCGCTGTAACGTCAACGAACGGTGCTTTTGTTTAGTGATTTCCGCAAGCAAAAGAGGAATAAAAACGTCTAACCTCTCTCGCCCTTGGGATTGCATAACCTGGACGCTTCTTTGATTTCTAAGATTTGATATTAAGGTATTGCTGTCCTCTGGAGCTTCAAACCCGTTATCTTTTAGCAAAACTATCGCAGCAGTATCAGGAAGTTCCCCCAACCATAAGCCAAGCCAAACATCAGATGCTGTCGCTTCCTTTTTTTGATCGTCTGGCGCTATGATCTCCGAGAAGTGGCGGCTCACACTTTGTCGATGAACATTTAGCTGATCCAGCATCAGCTGCCAATTTTCAAAGCCCAGGGCAAGCGCAACTCTCTTCCGGTCAATATCATTGTCGGGCAGCATTTGCGTTTGTTGGTCGTTGATCCCTTGTATTGCATGTTCAACATTGCGTAGAAAAACATAGGCCTCACGAAGCTCGCTAACAACCTCCGCTGGAAGTAAACAACTCTCTTCAAGTGCGTTTAAAACCAGCTTCAGCTCAGGCCTTTGAAGGTGAATGTCGCGCCCGCCCCGAATTAACTGGAACGCCTGAACAATAAACTCAACTTCTCTAATTCCTCCTGAGCCAAGTTTTATATTATTTTCCATTCCCTTGCGTCGAACCTCCCGGCCTATCATATCCTTCATATCCCTAAGTGACTGAAAGACCGAAAAGTCGATATAACGTCTATATACAAACGGCTTTAGGCTTTGCATTAAGTTGCGCCCCGATTCCAGGTCACCAGCGACAGTGCGAGCCTTAATCATCGCATAGCGCTCCCACTCACGCCCTTGATCCTGGTAGTATTCCTCCATTGCCGCAAAGCTCAGTGCCAACGCTCCGCTACCTCCATAAGGCCTTAACCGCATATCAGTTCGGAAAACAAACCCATCAGCCGTAGTCTTATCCAGGGCATTAACAAGGCGCTGCCCCAAACGAACGAAAAAGGTCTGGTTCTCGATACTCTTTTTGCCTCCCTTAGTCTCCCCTTTTTCCGGATAAGCAAAAATAAGATCGATATCAGACGACACGTTTAACTCATAAGCCCCCAATTTGCCCATACCCAACACGACCATGCTCTGAGGAGCTCTAGACTCCATTCCATACGGCGTCCCCCATTTGCTGCAACAATCGTCATAGAGCCATTTCAACGCCTGATCAATGCACTCGCCTGCTAGCAGACTCATATCAAGTGTTGTTTGCTCCATGCTGGCAATCTTCAGCAGATCGCGCCAGATAATACGCACCATCTCCCGGCATCGAAAACGCCTAAGAGCACTCATTAGCTCATCTTCATTGCATACACTTGATAAAGCATTTGAGAGACGACTCTTCAGTGATGTTTCACCATAATCAGAAAATAGGTCATTACTATCGATTAAATCAGACAGCAGGAGTGGGTTTCGAGAGGTGGCTTCAGCAACAAAGTCGCTTAAGCACCAAATAGAAATGATGCTCGCGTATAGGTCAGCATCCCAATCTACACCTATAGCAACGTCCAATTTATTATAGTTTGCCTCAAAACAGCTAAGGCTCGATTCTAACTTGCCTTGAAAGACAGAGTCTCGACTGGAAATATGTACCCTAAGTTGCTCAATCACATAACCCTCTCAAATTTTCAACAAGATAGAAAACAAATTACTGTATTTAGGCAGGCATAATACTCTAACATTAGCACTAGATTGGAGACCCATGATTGACATGAATCGTAAATAATGAATCCTTACCGAGAAAAGCCGGGGCGCCCTCATAAAAGAGCGATCTATCAGACTGACTGGCAGTTAAAAAAGCGTATCAAGCGCTTATTTTTAACACTCTTTGGCCTACTACTTCTGCATGTTGTTGCCATGCTTATGCTCGAAGGCATGAGCATACAGCAGTCCGTTTGGTTAACACTTACAACGCTTACAACCGTTGGATACGGTGACTTGTCTGCATCTACCCCTGCAGGCCAGCTTGCAACCGTCATATTGATGTATTTGACGGGCATTACCTTAGTCACACTAATATTCAGCGACTATATAGATTATCGTTTCTACCGAAGAGAGCGAATAAGATCAGGAAGATGGAGATGGAATATGGTCAACCATATATTACTTATTAATGCCCCGAAGCACGGAGGTACTCAGTATTATGTCCGCTTTGTGCAACAGTTAAGAGCAAACAGTGACTACAAAGACACTCCGATACAGATCCTTACCACGGCGTTTTCAGACAGTATGCCGAATGAATTAACAGAGCTTGGTGTCACACATTTTCACGGCTCTGGCACAAACTACCACGACCTCTCGGCAGTCAATGCTCAAGAAGCAAAACACATCATAATACTGGCAAAAGACTCTGATGATACTTCTTCCGATAGCAACACATTCGATACTCTACACAGGTTAGCTGAATTTAACCTTTCAAAAAGATGTATTGTCGAATGCGTAGATGATGAAAACAGGGCAAGATTAGCCAAGCTTGGAGCACAGTCAATTCTTCGCCCAGTAAGAACGTACCCGGAAATTATCATTCGAGCGCTCATTGCGCCAGGGAGCGAAAAAGTATTAGAGGATCTATTCACCCACGAAAATGATCACCCTCATCGCTACGAAGTTGATATAACTGACATGAAATGGTCAGATATTGTTTGCGCTTTAATTCAGGCAAACCTAGGCACAGCTATGGCATATATTGAGCCTAATAATGAGGTTGTTTGTAATCCTCAAGCAACAAATAAAATAAATACAAAAGCTATCATTGTCCTGGTAAAAACTGAAGTAGCGGGAACGAAGCAAGATATTAATGCTGCAATTAATAGGTACAAACAACGCCTAACGCAGTGGGAGGCAATGAAAGCCTCTAATAACTAACCATAGGCAGTTCGACATCAGTCAATTCTATATGCCTTCAAAGGGGTAAGGCGAATGCCATGAGTCATAGTTTAAATGATATGGGGCCTTGCCCGCCCGCGCCCCTTTGATATTTCTATCTATTATTGGCAAAAACTAATTGAGCCTATTTGAACTCATTATTAACCACTGCCCCTGATTCCGCTTTGCTGCATCAAGGCTGCGATAAGGGGGCCGGTGCCTGCACTCATCCTTTTCACTTACCCCATCTTCACTTTCATCCAGGCAATAAAAAACCCCAGCAAGTTGCCCTGCTGGGGTTTCGTATTTAGATGCCTGACGTTGGCCCGGCCTCGCATCACAGATGCGAGTCGTTCACGGTTTTCGAAGCGGTGCTTCGCATGCCTTCGGCACCACCGCTCACCCTACTCTCTCATGATCTGTGGTCGCTGCGCTCCGCCTTTAACCTTTCCCCATGTGACAGACAATAAAAAACCCCAGCAAGCTGCCCTGCTGGGGTTTCGTATTTAGATGCCTGACGATGACCTACTCTCACATGGGGAGACCCCACACTACCATCGGCGCTGAACCGTTTCACGACTGAGTTCGGGATGGGATCAGGTGGTTCCAGTTCGCTATTGTCATCAGGCAAAACCTTGGTCGGCTGATTGTTTAGCTATAAGTTTCAGGCTTATATCGTTTCAATCAACCCACATCAATTCTGCGATGTCTTTAACATTCAGTAAGCAATTAAGTCTTCTAACATTTCGGATCATAATCACATTATCCGGTAATACTGTTTGTTTTTAATCTCTCTATTGAGACTCAAAACTATTTGGGCGTTATATAGTCAAGCCTCACGGGCAATTAGTACTGGTTAGCTCAACGCCTCACAACGCTTACACACCCAGCCTATCAACCTCATAGTCTTTAAGGGCCCTTTAGGGAGCTCGAAGCTCCAGGGAAATCTTATCTTGAAGGGGGCTTCCCGCTTAGATGCTTTCAGCGGTTATCCTGTCCGAACATAGCTACCGGGCAATGCTACTGGCGTAACAACCCGAACACCAGAGGTTCGTTCACTCCGGTCCTCTCGTACTAGGAGCAACTCTTCTCAAATTTCCAACGTCCACGGCAGATAGGGACCGAACTGTCTCACGACGTTCTAAACCCAGCTCGCGTACCACTTTAAATGGCGAACAGCCATACCCTTGGGACCGGCTTCAGCCCCAGGATGTGATGAGCCGACATCGAGGTGCCAAACACCGCCGTCGATGTGAACTCTTGGGCGGTATCAGCCTGTTATCCCCGGAGTACCTTTTATCCGTTGAGCGATGGCCCTTCCATACAGAACCACCGGATCACTATGACCTACTTTCGTACCTGCTCGACGTGTCTGTCTCGCAGTTAAGCGCGCTTATGCCATTACACTAACCGCATGATGTCCGACCATGCTTAGCGCACCTTCGTGCTCCTCCGTTACTCTTTGGGAGGAGACCGCCCCAGTCAAACTACCCACCACACAGTGTCCTCGATCCGGATTACGGATCTGAGTTAGAACCTCAAACATACCAGGGTGGTATTTCAAGGATGGCTCCACCCGAACTAGCGTCCGGGTTTCAAAGCCTCCCACCTATCCTACACAAGTAGGCTCAAAGTTCACTGTGAAGCTATAGTAAAGGTTCACGGGGTCTTTCCGTCTAGCCGCGGATACACTGCATCTTAACAGCGATTTCAATTTCACTGAGTCTCGGGTGGAGACAGCATGGCCATCGTTACACCATTCGTGCAGGTCGGAACTTACCCGACAAGGAATTTCGCTACCTTAGGACCGTTATAGTTACGGCCGCCGTTTACCGGGGCTTCGATCAAGAGCTTCGCCTAAGCTAACCCCATCAATTAACCTTCCGGCACCGGGCAGGTGTCACACCCTATACGTCCTCTTACGAGTTTGCAGAGTGCTGTGTTTTTAATAAACAGTCGCAGCCATCTGGTATCTTCGACTGCCAAAAGCTTACGGAGCAAGTCCGATCACCCTCAGCAGCGTGCCTTCTCCCGAAGTTACGGCACCATTTTGCCTAGTTCCTTCACCCGAGTTCTCTCAAGCGCCTTGGTATTCTCTACCTGACCACCTGTGTCGGTTTGGGGTACGGTCTCATATAACCTGAAGCTTAGGGACTTTTCCTGGAAGCATGGCATCAACCACTTCAGTCTCGTAAAAGAGACCTCGTCATCAGCTCTCAGCCTTAATGGACACCCGGATTTGCCTAAGTGTCCAGCCTACAACCTTAAACAACCATCCGATAGGTTGCTGGCCTAGCCTTCTCCGTCCTCCCATCGCAGTTATATGCGGTACAGGAATATTAACCTGTTTCCCATCGACTACGCTTTTCAGCCTCGCCTTAGGGGCCGACTCACCCTGCGCCGATTAGCGTTGCGCAGGAACCCTTGGTCTTCCGGCGTGCGGGTTTTTCACCCGCATTATCGTTACTCATGTCAGCATTCGCACTTCTGATACCTCCACGGAACTTCTCAATTCCGCTTCAACAGCCTACAGAACGCTCCTCTACCATGCCAGTAAACTGGCATCCGCAGCTTCGGTGGTATGTTTTAGCCCCGTTACATCTTCCGCGCAGGCCGACTCGACTAGTGAGCTATTACGCTTTCTTTAAAGGGTGGCTGCTTCTAAGCCAACCTCCTAGCTGTCTGTGCCTTCCCACATCGTTTCCCACTTAACATACACTTTGGGACCTTAGCTGGCGGTCTGGGTTGTTTCCCTTTCCACGACGGACGTTAGCACCCGCCGTGTGTCTCCCGTGATTGTACTCATCGGTATTCGGAGTTTGCATCGGGTTGGTAAGTCGAGATGACCCCCTAGCCGAAACAGTGCTCTACCCCCAATGGTAAGTCACGAGGCGCTACCTAAATAGCTTTCGAGGAGAACCAGCTATCTCCGAGTTTGATTAGCCTTTCACTCCTATCCACACGTCATCCCCTGGCTTTTCAACGACAGTGGGTTCGGTCCTCCAGTCAGTGTTACCTAACCTTCAACCTGCACATGGATAGATCACTCGGTTTCGGGTCTAATCCCAGCAACTAAACGCCCTATTAAGACTCGATTTCTCTACGGCTCCCCTATTCGGTTAACCTTGCTACTGAAATTAAGTCGCTGACCCATTATACAAAAGGTACGCAGTCACAGAACAAGTCTGCTCCCACTGCTTGTACGCATACGGTTTCAGGATCTATTTCACTCCCCTCACAGGGGTTCTTTTCGCCTTTCCCTCACGGTACTGGTTCACTATCGGTCAGTCAGGAGTATTTAGCCTTGGAGGATGGTCCCCCCATATTCAGACAGGATACCACGTGTCCCGTCCTACTCGATTTCACTACTATGCCGTTTTCGTGTACGGGGCTATCACCCACTATGGCTTTGCTTTCCAGCAAATTCCA
>NZ_CP096016.1:4522500-4607500 GCF_023650515.1 Alkalimarinus coralli | reverse complement strand
CTACCCAAACAGAACCAAAGTCACCTTTAAGACCAATGTAAGCCTCATCAGTCTCACCCAGGCCGCCACCGCCGCCTTGGTTAGGATCCTGCTTCTCTGTAGCACTGAATTCAAACTCAGCCTTCAAAAACGCAGTTAAACCTGGCGCCACTTCATGAGAGTGCTTAATACCTATAGTCGAGCCATTATCTTGCATTGAGTAATCACTTTTACCTACCTCAGGCGCACCCTGAACTGATTTAGTTTTAACATCGTTATATTCAGCAACTACTTGGATGTTACCGTAGATAGTAGGCATACTATCCAGCTTTGCAGCCAGCTCAGAAGCTGGGTCCATAGCGAACGCAGAGGTAGATAGTGCCGCTGCCGCAACAGCTGAAGCAATCAGAGTCTTTTTCATTTCGTCTTCCTTTTGTTTATTAATTATTTCAACTTCATTTTTCTTAGTGAAAATTTGAAGGCTGAATCTTTTATTGAGCACTTATTGTGCCCATTTGTAATAAAAAGATATGTCATTTTCATTACAATGTGCAAATTTTCTTGCAAACCACCTTTTTTTGAAGCCATTTTTACTGCTTAAGACGCATTAATAAAACGTTTTCAAAAAACAAAACGTCATATCAATACACCTATCACTTCAGCACCCAACTTTAAAACAGAATTTAGGTGATCTCACATCAAGCACCAACAAACTTTAAATAAACAGTACCTTACACCCCTTTCTTAAAGCTTATGATTACATTTATTATGTAATATATGAAGCCGAATTTTGCAAATTAATATGAGAAAATCGTCATATTTTTTGTAACGTTTTGTATCCCAATAGCAAAATTTAATCACTCACAAAACTCAACAACCTTCTCTTTCAATAAGTTAAGCTCTCCAGCATAACCATTACCAGCAAATGAACAAACAATAACCAAGACGCATCCTACCAGAGCTTAAATAATACATATTTCATACTTTCGTCGTAATTTTGTAACGAAACAAGCGATGCACCACTACCCCTCAAGCATAAAAGTAACCGGGCCATCATTAATCAAAGACACCTTCATATCTGCACCATAACTGCCCAACTCGACTTTGGAGTTCAATTCAGCAGCCTGACGAGCGAAATATTCATATAGAAGCCTGCCGTGTTCGGGCGCCGCACCAGACGAAAAACCTGGACGCAATCCCTTTTTGGTATCGGCCACGATTGTAAACTGAGAAACTATAAGGAGCGCACCGTCTACATCCTTTAGACTTAAATTCATCTTCCCTGACTCATCATCAAATATGCGATAGGAGAGTACTTTGTTTAACAGGCGATCTGCCGATTTCTGCGAGTCATCTTTCTCAACTCCAAGCAGCAACAGGATGCCCTTACCAATTTCACCAACAACACCTCCATCAACCCTGACAGAAGCTTCTGAAACTCTCTGTATTAAACCCTTCAAAGCATTAAACCCTTCTAAAACACAACCCTCACGAACAACAAAACTCGCCCGGAACAGCTAAGCTAATAACTTTTTGGTACAGAAACATTGAGACAATAGTAATCATAAAAATTAGAATATACAGCCTAATTTTAATAGCGCTTACGACTAAACATCTGACACATAGCTTTCATGCTATCTGAGGACCCACCTTATCAAGCAACTGCCCCGTCGAACTCAATAGCGCATCAATAATCGCGGGCTCAGCTATTGAGTGCCCCGCATCTCTAATAATATGGACTTCCGAGCCCAGCCACTCACGCTGAAGCTCAAGCGCACTACTCAAGGGTGAAATCAAGTCATAACGGCCATGAATCAAAACTGCCGGAATACCATTCAGGCGCGCCATCCCGTTTTTGATTTCTTCTGATACACCAAACCCGGCACTAGAGAAATAGTGGCACTGCAGTTTAGCCAAAGCTATCGCAACATGGGGACTGGAGTAGTAGTCCACGACCGACTGATTTGGGTGTAGCGTTGAGCAACTAGCCATCCAACACGCCCAGGCTTTAGCCGCCTGCATCTGAACCAGCTCATTCTCGCTATTCAGCCTTTCTGAGTAAGCAGCAAGAATGTCGCCATACTCGCCCACATCCAAAAAAGCCAAAAACTTATCCCACCCATCGGGGAAAACGCGATTACAGCCATCCCTAAATAGCCAGTCGACTTCTTTTTGGCCCCCCAACATAACACCCTGCACCAATACCCCTGCCACTGCATGGGCGTACCGCTGGGCATAGAGTATAGCTAGCGCACCGCCCCAGTCGTACCCAAACACTAACCACTTATCAATATTTAGCCTGCTCCTCACAAGCTCCATGTCGGAAACGACGAGATCAGCATCGTTTTCATCAAGCTCGCCAAGCGGCTGCGACTTTCCCGCCCCTCGCTGATCAATCAGAATAATTCGAAACCGCTCCGCATCAAAAAAGCGCCTTAAATAACGACCACAGCCAAGCCCTGGCCCGCCATGCATCACGACAACAGGAAAGCCATTCGGGTTGCCCGCCTCCTCTACATAAATATCATGCAAGGCCGACACCGAAAAACGGTAGATTTCATTTGGGGCTAAATCGGGAAATAAGGTTAGCATAAGGAACAGGCCAATTCGGTTGAGTTAATTATCATGCTACTTTTAGCCCCCAAGTGCAGGCGAGAATAAGCCCGCCGCAGTGAGCAAGCATTCGTTAAGTTTAATCTAGAATAACCCATTCCGAAAGAACACCAAAAACAAAAAAAGGCGACCCTGTCAGGGGTCGCCTTTTTTCAACCGAACACTGCTACCCTATAGCAAGCAACAATATTATTTTGCCCGCTTGCGCTCATTTTCGGTTAATAGCTTCTTACGAATTCGAATGCTTAACGGAGTCACCTCTACCAGCTCATCATCCTCGATAAACTCCAATGCCTGCTCAAGAGTATGCTTAATAGGCGGAACCAATGTAAGCGCCTCATCAGTTCCTGACGCCCTGACATTAGTCAACTGCTTACCCTTGATCGGGTTAACAACCAAGTCATTTGAGCGCGAGTGCAGCCCTATAATTTGACCTTCATAAACATCCACCGCATGCCCAAGGAACAACTTCCCTCGAGCCTGGATATTGAACAATGCATAAGCAGCTGTCTTACCTTTAACCATACTAACCAAGACACCATTTTGACGGCTAAACGAATCACCTTGCTTAACCGGCCCGTAGTGATCAAAGATACTCGTCATGATTCCCGAACCTGAAGTCAGAGTCAGAAACGTGCCGCGAAACCCGATCAAGCCCCGCGATGGAATAATAAACTCCAGCCGGACACGACCCTTTCCGTCTGGTTCCATATTTGTCAGCTCGCCCTTACGCAAGCCCAACTCTTCCATAATGGAGCCTTGATGCTCTTCCTGAACATCAATAACAACCTGCTCAAATGGCTCGTGAATCTCATCGCCAACCTGCTTCTGCACCACTTCAGGGCGGGAAACCCCCATTTCGAAACCTTCGCGTCGCATAGTCTCAATCAAAACAGATAAATGCAGCTCCCCACGACCAGACACCACAAACTTATCAGGCGTATCCCCTTGGGTAACACGTAGTGCCACATTATGTATCAGCTCTTGATCCAGGCGATCCTTGATATTTCGCGTTGTTACAAACTTACCTTCCTTACCTGCAAATGGAGAGTCATTAACAATAAACGTCATGCTTACTGTTGGTTCATCGACGCTTAGCGCCGGCAATGACTCTACGCACTCAGGGTCACACAGAGTATCTGATATACTCAAACCATCGATACCATTAATACAAACAATATCGCCCGCTGTCGCCAACTGTGTCTCAACCTGTTCAAGACCTAAGTAACCCTTAACATTAAGCACTTTGCCCTTGCGCTCATCACCATTGGCGCTTTTTACAATGACTTGCTGGTTAGGCGCCAGAGTACCTCGCGTAATACGCCCTACGCCAATAACCCCCACATAACTGTCATATGCCAGTGCAGACACCTGCATCTGAAATGCACCCTCCGGGTCAACATCCGGCGCAGGCACTTTTTCGGTGATCATCTCATAGAGGGGAGTCATATCCTCAGCCATATCTTCAGGATCAAGACCGGCAATACCATTGATCGCAGACGCATAAATGACAGGGAAATCCAACTGTTCATCTGTTGCACCCAAGTTATCAAACAACTCAAAAACCTGATCCATAACCCAGTCAGGTCTGGCGCCTGGGCGGTCGATTTTGTTAATGACAACAATTGGACGCAATCCCTTTTCGAACGCTTTTGAGGTTACAAATCGCGTCTGAGGCATCGGGCCGTCAACGGCATCCACCAACAACAGTACAGAGTCAACCATAGACAAAACACGCTCTACTTCGCCACCAAAGTCTGCGTGCCCCGGGGTGTCCACAATATTAATGCGATAGTCATTCCAGCTTATTGCGGTGTTTTTCGCCAGAATGGTAATACCCCGCTCTTTTTCCTGATCATTGGAGTCCATGATGCGTTCAGCACCTTCATCCTTACGCTCAAGGGTGCCGGACTGGCTCAGTAGTTTATCAACCAGGGTCGTTTTACCATGATCAACGTGAGCGATGATGGCGATGTTACGAAGATTCTGAATCACAAGCTTTACCATTATGACAATGAAAAAATGGACGCGAATTGTACAGCATGGAAGAACAAGGATAAAGAAAAAGCTTTCAATCCACGCATTTGCCACGTTATCGCGCACTCAATCACACAGCAGACCAAATGCGCGCTATATTAGTGCATTCATCAGGTCGTGCGCACCATAACAGATCATTTCTTTGAGATATAAAAAGACAAATATAATTAACCGACTGTTTTATATGGATATATGAGCAGATCGATATATTGGCCAGCATATTGCATATAGGAGTGCAACAAAATTTTGGAGAAACTTGCTGAAAGTCATGCTATTCTCTCGCTGCTTTCTTCAAACTTGTAGCCCATTGCCAGACATTATCTGCGTCATATATGGTGCAGCAATACGAACGTGAGCGCGAAGGCAACTTAACATACGCGCCCGGGGCGATAGTTAAACAATCATCAATCAGATGGAGTATATAGAATGTCAGAGAAAACTCTGAACCTCATTAAAGAACACGACGTAAAATGGGTAGACCTTCGATTCACTGATACTCGAGGAAAAGAGCAGCACGTATCTCTTCCTGTTCGCGAAATCAGCGAAGATTTCTTTGAAGAAGGCAAAATGTTTGATGGCTCATCCATTGCTGGATGGAAAGGCATCAACGAATCAGACATGATCCTAATGCCAGATGACGAAACTGCCGTTATCGACCCATTTACTGAAGATACCACGCTTAACCTGCGTTGCGATATCGTTGAGCCTACCACTATGCAAGGCTACGAGCGTGATCCACGCTCTGTTGGCCGTCGCGCTGAAGAGTATTTGAAGTCTACCGGAATTGGTGATTCTGCACTGTTTGGTCCTGAGCCTGAGTTTTTCGTATTTGACGACGTCAAGTGGAAAACAGACATGAACGGCTCCATGTACTCTATCAACTCAGAAGAAGCAGCATGGGTTTCTCATGAAGATATAGAAGGTGGTAACACGGGTCACCGTCCAGGGGTTAAAGGCGGCTACTTCCCTGTTCCTCCAGTTGATTCACTACATGACCTTCGTGCAGCAATGTGTTCAGCGATGGATGCAATGGGCTTGGTAATCGAAGTACACCACCACGAAGTAGGTACTGCTGGTCAGTGTGAAATCGGCGTAGGCCCTAACACACTGGTTAAGAAAGCTGACGAAGTACAGATTCTTAAGTACTGTGTACATAACGTTGCGCACGCATACGGTAAAACAGCTACATTCATGCCTAAGCCAGTAGTTGGAGACAACGGTTCTGGTATGCACGTACACCAGTCTATCTCGAAAGATGGCGTGAACTTAATGGCTGGTGACAGCTATGCAGGCCTGTCTGAAAACGCATTGTTTTACATTGGTGGTATCATCAAGCACGCTAAAACAATTAACGCTTTCACTAACGCATCAACCAACTCATACAAGCGTCTGGTTCCAGGTTTCGAAGCACCAGTAATGCTTGCATACTCTGCTCGTAACCGTTCTGCGTCGATCCGTATACCTTTCGTTAACAGCGCGAAAGCACGTCGTATCGAAGTTCGCTTCCCTGATCCAACAGGTAACCCATACCTGGCATTCTCTGCAATGCTAATGGCAGGCCTTGACGGCATCCAGAACAAGCTACACCCTGGGGATGCAATGGATAAGGATCTGTACGACTTGCCAGCAGAAGAAGCAGCAGAAATCCCAACTGTAGCAGCAACACTGGAAGAAGCTTTAGATAGCCTGGAAGCTGATCACGAGTTCCTAACCAAAGGCGGCGTTTTCACAGAAGATATGATTCAGGGCTACCTGGATCTGAAGCGTGAAGAAGTTGAGCGCTTGAACATGACAACTCACCCAGTTGAGTTTGACATGTACTACTCGCTGTAAGGTATCCATCACTTACTAAAAAAGTGAGCCCGTAAGTTAGTACTTTATAGCTTACATATAAAAAGCCCCACATTATTGTTGGGGCTTTTTTTTTCGCCCATTCAAGCATCTACTGCTAATATTGCTATAACCGTGTCCTTTAAATACCTATAGACTCATTACTAGAGAGTTTTGCACGACTACTGCGCTTACAAATACAGCGTTAAAAAATGACTCTAAATGCTCATTTATAGACCATAAACTGCGCTTTTTCGTCATTTTTTGCCTTGTCTTTGATTCGCTCATAACATCGTGCAAAGCTCTCTACCAATCACTTTTTCAAGCAGGTCAATTGAACGAACATGAATATGACGAAAATAAGTTTTTTCATTGCGGCAACGCTCACAGCCATCGCTCCAGTTCAGGCTGATGTTTATAAATCAATCAACAAAGACGGCGTCGTAGAATACAGTGACCAACCGCGAGAAGGGGCTGAAAAAATAAAGGTCAAAAACCCACAGAGTATTGTATTGCCCAAGCCTGGCGATGTATTTACAAGTAATACCTCTGACACTACTGAGCCACAAGCCCCCTATCAAAGCATCGTTATCAACCAGCCTGCCAATGACAGCGCATTTAACTCAGGTAACGGTCAAGTCTCTATCTCATCCGAAACCACACCAGCGCTCATGCCCCAGCACTCCATTCAACTCGTGATGGATGGCACAACCTACGATAGCAACAAAAGCGGAAGCTTTGGGCTAAGCAATGTAGATCGAGGCACCCACCAACTACAGGTCAATGTCATCGACGGCGATGGAAAGGTTCTTATTAGCAGCGATATAACAACCTTTACAATTCATAGGCCCCAAGCACCACGAAAAACACCCAGAGCAAATTAAA
Organism: Alkalimarinus coralli; assembly: GCF_023650515.1. Lineage (NCBI taxonomy): Bacteria > Pseudomonadati > Pseudomonadota > Gammaproteobacteria > Alteromonadales > Alteromonadaceae > Alkalimarinus > Alkalimarinus coralli. The sequence continues at coordinate 4,600,156 of NZ_CP096016.1, read as the reverse complement.
ATGACCATCAGCAATGCGCACCACAATAGTGCGCAAATTTCATAACACCTTAAGGTTTGCGCCAATTATTACCATCCTCGGAAATTAATCGCCCATTAATCACGCATCAAATACAAGTTTGATGCGTCTTAACCTGCTCACAAAGCTCCTTTTTAGAGCACTCTCATGCTATTTTAGGTAAATTAGAGCCACCAAATCGTTACTTCGGCATATTTATTAAAGATGGTTTGGTTTTTGCTTTAGCAAGGTAACTACAGGATGCGATGCGATGCTAACGAGCAATTTTCACAAAAGCCTACTTGAGAACCTATCCACAGCAGTGATTCTCCTGGATCAGGATTTGAAGGCCATTTATATCAACCCTTCTGCCGAAGTTCTGTTAGAGGTCAGTGGAAAAAGAACCAACGGCGCATTCGTTCGGGATTTATTTATAGAAACACCCGATAGCACAGATTCGTTAAAACACTCCATAGAAGCAGGCCACTCATACACAAAGCGGGAAGCAGAATTTTTACTCCATAACGGAAACATTATCACCGTTGATTACTCGGCATCCCCTGCCGCCGGCATTGCGCCTCCGGTACTCCTGATTGAGATTCAACCAAGAGACCGCTTGTTAAGAATCAGCCGAGAAGAAGAGCTTCTTGCAAACCAGGAAACCACACGAATTCTTATTAGAGGAATGGCGCACGAAATAAAGAACCCTCTAGGCGGCATAAGAGGCTCCGCGCAGTTGTTGGAACGCGAGTTAAAAGACCCTTCACTGCATGAATACACGCAAATAATTATTGAAGAGTCTGACCGGCTTAGAAACCTGGTAGACAGAATGCTGGGGCCGAATAAAGCATTTACGCTCGAATCAACCAACATCCACGAAGTGCTTGAGCGAGTCTATAGTTTGATCAACGTGGAGGCAAAAGACCGGGTGCGACTGGTCAGAGATTACGACCCCAGTATCCCCGAGTTTCAAGGCGACAAAGAGCAGCTTATTCAAGCCTTTTTGAATATATCCCGAAACGCGATGCAGGCACTGACTCAACAAACAGGTAGGAAAGAGCCCGGTAATATTATCTTCAAAACACGCCCGTTGAGGCAGTTCACCATAGGCCACACTCGCCACCGATTGGTACTTCGCGTTGATATCATTGATGATGGCCCGGGCATCCCGGACAACCTGCTACAAAACATCTTCTACCCGATGGTGAGTGGGCGCGCTGAGGGCACCGGGCTTGGGCTGTCTATCACTCAAGGCATTATCGGGCAGCATCACGGGCTTGTTGAGTGCGAAAGTAAGCCAGGAAAAACGAATTTCATAATTTTTATTCCCCTAGAGAATAAGTTGGAGCTTGAGTAATGACCGGAACACCAAATGTATGGGTTATAGATGATGACCGATCAATTCGCTGGGTGTTAGAGAAAGCGCTGGGACAGGAAGCGCTCGTAATTGAATCCTTCGAAAACGGAGACGGCATTCTCAACCGGTTACAGCGCGAAACACCTGACGCCATTATCAGCGATATCCGTATGCCAGGCATTGATGGACTCGAACTTCTGGGTGAGATTAATAGCCAACACCCAGAAATACCTGTAATCATTATGACAGCTCATTCTGATCTCGATAGCGCGGTTTCGTCATATCAAAGCGGTGCATTTGAGTACCTGCCAAAGCCATTTGACGTTGATGAAGCTGTGGCATTGGTAAAAAGGGCGGTCACTCATTCGCAAGAGCAGCGCGCTCAGAAACTCGAAAAATCTACTGAAAATCTGAAAAATGAAACCGAAATAATTGGCGAAGCACCTGCCATGCAGGAGGTTTTCAGAGCCATCGGGCGCCTATCCCAATCTAACATCACGGTACTTATCAACGGCGAATCAGGGTCTGGTAAAGAGCTTGTAGCCAGAGCGCTGCACCAGCATAGTCCTCGCGCCGGTGAGGAATTTATTGCCCTCAACATGGCGGCAATACCTAAAGACCTGATCGAATCAGAACTTTTCGGACATGAGAAGGGGTCATTCACCGGTGCTGGAGGACAGCGCCAGGGGCGCTTTGAGCAAGCCAATGGCGGTACGTTGTTTCTTGATGAAATTGGTGATATGCCGGCCGATACGCAGACCCGGCTATTGCGAGTGCTAGCCGATGGTGAGTTTTACAGGATCGGTGGCGCCAGCGCCGTTAAAGTTGATGTACGAATCATTGCTGCGACACACCAGAATCTTGAGAAACTGGTGCAGGAAGGGTCGTTTAGAGAAGACTTGTTTCACCGTCTCAATGTGATCCGTATTCACCTGCCGAAGCTTTGCGAGCGGCGCGAAGATATTGCGCGCCTTACCGCTCACTTTTTAAATAAAGCCGCTGAAGAGTTGGCGGTGTCCCCTAAAATACTGAGAGAAGAAACTGCGGAATACCTGAGCGGGTTACCCTGGCCTGGCAACGTTAGGCAGCTTGAAAACACCTGTCGCTGGTTAACCGTTATGGCAAGCGGCCGTGAAATACATATAACAGATCTCCCCCCTGAATTACTGGATCAGGATGAAGCCTCAGCGACAGGCACCACATGGCAGGAAGGGCTCCGAAATTGGGCAGAGCAAGAGCTCAAGCGCGGAAAACAAGGCATTCTCGATACAGCAGTACCCGAGTTTGAAAAAATAATGATTGAGTCTGCACTAAAGCATACGGGCGGTCGAAGAAGAGATGCATCCATTTTGCTTGGCTGGGGGCGTAATACGCTGACCCGCAAGATTAAAGAGTTGGATATGGGCGCAGCGGGAGACGAGGACGAATAAGACTTTTAGCCGTAGCCTTGATGAAATGAGGAACGACTGGAATCAGGGTTTATTTCCCTAAACCTCGACATAGGCAGTGTGCCAATGCCTTTCCTTGATTCCGCTTCGCTGCATCAGGGCTACAACGTCTTTCTAATTATTCACTTCTCGCCAGTAGATAATTCGATCATGACCTCGATAACGGCCAAATGTAGCGGTTACAGGAGGGTGGTCTTCAACAGCGCCATCACCATCCCAGTCATGCCTGAGCCAGGACTGTGAAGACAAGTCCAGACTAATTTCCACTGTTCCATCATTGCCTGCTCCTGGCGCAGTAAAGCTGAAACTTCCCTCCCCTGTTGACGGCCCACCATCTAGATTTTGATCATATGAAAAGTCCGTACTTCCACTTTTAACTGTAATATCCTTGATCTCTCCGGGACTGGAGTTTCCACTTGGGCCTGATGAAATGTCGGCTGTTAAGATAGCGCTGCACTTGTCATCTGTATTCAGCGCATACCCTGTAGACGTTAAATATTGCAAATAGCCAGGCATGCTTAAACTCATGTTTTCAGGCCCAAACACGTTCTCCATGACCCACCGCCCATACCGGATATCAGCCCCGACAGGTTTAAAAATTGGTAGTGACGAAGCTTTCACCCCTTCTTTATCTTCAATTTTAGTGGTTGTAATGCTCAGGTCAGATATAAAAGGGGCAATTGTAGCGTTGCTATTCTGGGTGTATGTATATTTATCATTCGAGTCAAACCTATAGCTCATTACACCTGCATTTGCGGTAACTGAAAGCGAACCAGTGACAGGAACCGTAGAAACGGCCATTAACGTCACACCATCAGCGCCGTTCGTAAGGTTGTCGGAAAGAGGAAAACCTCGCTCGACATCTGTGGCTATGAGCTTCATAAAATCACTATGGGTATAATTCTCTGTCACCGCACCGTCAACGCTTTTTGCCGTTAGTAACATACTAGGTGCATCGCTGTAGCCGAAGGGTTGGCCTACATAGGAGTATGAGTCACAACTTTTAGAGAAGCTTCCATTATTGATGGCAGAGACATCAAACCTGTCTGGGTAAAACCGCCCGATATTAGTCGAAACAAAAAGCGATATTACATCTTTTCCAAAATAATCCTCAGGTTCGGACGTTATTTTGAAGACACCCACTTCACTTATTTTCTTGTTGCTCTCGGTTACGACGCCTTTATCATTTTTTGCAAACGTCAATGTATTGTTAGTTAACGTACCGTTACTCCCGGACAATGGCGCAGAAACAGCATGAGTCAGGCTAACGGTTCCAATATAACTCTTAGCGACATCAGTGCCGTTATCGCAAACTGCTTTACCTGTAACGGCAAACTCTTCGTCTGCCTTGGCGAATAGTGGGCAGTCTTTTAAAGTACCAGAGCAAGACGATGTTGTACTTACTTGCACCTCTTTTGGGTACACGACAAATGAGCCAGTCGAACCTTTTAACCCTGGGTCTGAGGGGTCAGATATTTCAGGCACCGAGCCATCATAGGGTGCTTCATCATGTACGAAGCTAACATCTATCACTTCACCTACATCCATATAGCCCACCGACAGGGTCGCAACTCCCGCATTAAAGTCTGCCGTCACATTGTGAGTCGCAGGTTTCGTTTCAGCCACTGACTGACCGTTTAATAAAATACGCTCTGGCAATCCTGTATTTTTTATACCAGGTGTTGCTGGGTCAATATTCACATCAGCCCATGCCTTTAAGGTTTTAGTTCCGTTAAACCCGGTCAATGTATTGCAGGCAGCACCGCCCGCAGTATCCTGGCCGGTTGCGGTTACCGTCAATGATTGAGTCGCGCCGCATGCAAAATCAAAGTCTGAAGCCCGGTCAACTTCAAAGCCGGAAGTTCTAAAGTCCGTTCCATCTATAGCAGTAGAACTAACCGCCAGGGTTGTGTCTTCTGCTGTTACTTTAAGGTCATGGTTTTCATTTTTGTGGAACAGATAAACATCAACCTCACCATTATGACTACTATCAAGAGTGACGCTATTAACAGGGGCGCCGCCAGATGTCGCCAGATAGAATTCACTTTGTGTGCTTTCATCGCTAGTGAGATTTATTACACCAGAATAATCATCTTTTGTTGTTGTCGAACCGGCACATAGTGCTTTGATATTAACTACCGCGCGAGCATTGGGGCATGCCAGACCATACTCAGGCTGGCTAACTAAAAAACTCCCCAAACTGCAACCACCAGATCCGCCTCCACAGATTGAGCCTAAATCAATCAGCGACACCGCGTCGGCGTCATAGGTGACTTGAGAGTCAAAGTCCAGAGTAATATCATCCGCAGTGGCAGCACCATATAGATAAGATTCAGACCTTAACGTCATATCACCTTGAGCGTATACGATAGCCGAAGTCGTAGAAGTTGAATTAAGGGTAACGTTCCCATAGCCAAATATGAATAACTTTTCAGGTGATCCTTCATTGGTCAGTGACGGTGAGTTAATTAAGGTCGCCGACCCAACTGATAATGTATTGTTTACAAATAGTCTGGCTGTACCTGTTCCCACAACAGTTATCGTCGCGCTGGAGCTGATAGAGAGAGAGTTCACCCAGTAGTCCCCAGGTGCAAGATTTAATACACTACCAAACATCAAGGACAGGTTGTTTATATAATATTCTGTATAGGTTGAACTTACATTTAATACACCATTACCTGAAACCGATACATTATTGTATGTATCGGTATCACCTACATCCCCAAGCACCTTAGTCTCACCCCACCCCACATTTAAACCTTGGCTTGAGGTAAATGACGGAAAGCTTCCCGGGTCTAATTCTGGTACTGCAGCTCCGCTGGCGGTACAGTCTACGGTATCGCATGTACGTACACCGAGGTTCCCCCCATTTCTGTTAACTGTCGCAGCATCCAGAACACCATCAGGGCTTGAAAATAACTGTGCTATAGAGCCAAAATCAACAGTCCCGTTGTTATGACTGCTAATACCATCAGGAAAGCTTGCTGCACAACCGCTAATTATCGGGCAATCACGGGTTTCATTAAACAGGTCTGTGACATCGGCATCATCAAGCACCCTGCCAAAAACTTTCACTTCATCCAGAACCCCTTCAAAATACTCAGGCGTTCCACCGGTGTCTTCTATTCGGCCAAGACTGGAAAATGAGTTGCCGATAATACCTGTTGTCAGCGTACCACTTTTGTTTAGATTTCCGTCGATGTATATTTTATACGCGCCTGAGGTTGCATCCCTCGTAAGTACAATATGGTGATAGACATCATCATTAATTGCTATGGTTGACTTGGTTGTAAAATCATTGGCGACTGACAACCCTATGCGGCCAGATGCATCTAGCCACCCCCAGAATATATCATCTGAGCCTCCAGACTGTTCAATGCCTGCAATGCCTGGCGCCCTCCACCCCGTGTTATCACCGGTCTGTGTGGTTTTTATCCAGAAGCTCATGGAAGATGTACCCTTAAGTGAGTCGTATATGTCATTTGACTCAATATAATCATCCACACCATCAAAATCACCAGCACGGCATAAGTGCCCTGAGTCAACCGTCGTGAGCCCGCCTCTAGCCGAGGCATGATCGTTATTTCCTGAGCTATCGACCACCTCATCTGCAACCCCGCTCCAGCTCGCTTCATCCATTCGGAATTCGAGGTCTGATGCCACAGTCAGGGAACAGGATCGAGCAGAGCCATCCCAGTTGCTGCCTGATTCAATATTGTTTTTGATTGTGGTTAGCTGCGCACTATTTAGCCTACTGTCAAACACAATCATCTCATCCAGAAGCCCTTCCAAAGCCTGTGTCGCATCGTAACCTCCAGCTAAGTCATCTTGCTCTTGCCCCAGGATCAGTCCATTCACTGCAACATCAAGAGGACTGTTATCATTGCCGTCAGTATGGGTCACACAGCCTTCAAGCACGCCATCAACAAACAAACAGCTTTGCGCGGTCGACGCATTTCTTGTCCAAGCGACCTGATGCCAGCTGCCGTTGTTAAGGGCCGAAGTGGCAGGCAGCTTAGTATTGCTGTTAAAGTTCGACGAGGTGATAGCCGGCCAAAACTCATTGCCGTTATCAAATAGAAATACTGCCTCGTTGGCTTCCAGATCACTATTGCCATTGGCTGCTGACAGCATGGCAAACGTGCTTGATTGAGTCGTTTGCACCCAAGCAACAATCGTAAAATCAGACAGGCCATCCAGTGCGTTGCCATTGACCGATATAAAGTCGCTAATTCCCGTAGCACTCATGTCTGCTGCATTACATAACAAACCTGTAGTAGGGGTTACATTGTTTGAAAGGCCATGATAGTTATTTCCACTGCTATCTCGGACTTCATCGGCAGCCCCAGAAAGCGCCTCTTCATCAAACCGCCATTCTGCACGGGCGCTTGTGGGCAGGGTCGCACTCGAAATGGTATCAACAACCACATCATCTACGTGCCAATAGTCGAAAGGTGAACCGTCTCCATCAGCAACTCTTAGCCGAAGGCGAAAACCGGCATGCACCGAGTCACTCCCTAACGTATATTGCCGATCAAATATTTCACCTTGGGTGCCACTTCCAGAAAAGGTCTCTAACGTAATCCAATTATTTGAGGCATCCCGGTATTGAATACTTAGATCTTCACCAGAGTCAGGATCTTCACTAAAACTATCGCTGCCTCTTCTTATCCAGGCACTGACTTCAACCCCAACACTACCTGATGTATCAATTACAGCGCTATCCAACGCAACAGCTCTTTCTCCCAGCCTGAGTGATCTACTCGGTGAATTAGCTGTTTGGGTATTAATCACTGCACTGCCAGCCCCTGAAGAGATAGACCAGTTTCCCAGGCCACTTTCAAAGTCATCATTGAATACAACAACGCTATTCGCTGTAGAGGCACATAGAAACAGCACTAGCGCTATAGCAATACGGACATAGCTAACACAAAGACTCGGACTCATGCTTTACTGCCTCGCCCTTACCACAATAACCCGCTCAGCCCTATCGATTCCACTACCACATGCGCCGGTGCTTCTTAGCGAAAAATATTTATTACTATCAACAACCACACAGCTGCGCTCTACAGTGGCCGAACAACCACTCAATCCAGCGGCTGTGGAAGGAAAGGTAACGGTTGAAGTTGACGCACTGCAATTGGCGACACTACCACCTACGGGGAATATTTTTGCCATATCAATTTGTGCCCCACTTTCCGCCGCATAAAACGCTCGCATTGAGTTGATATCCAGGCTAAAGCTCACACCTGAGCTTTCTTCGAGGTCAGTCAACGCGATGACAATCAGAGCCAGCACCGTAATCACAAAGAGTGCAACCGGAAGACCAATACCGCGCTGCTTTGCTAAAACAGGAGGTTGAACATTAAGGAACATTTCTAATCTGAACCTCCTGGTCAACACTATGTTTGGCTCCGTTTTCAAGGGCGAACTGCATGGCAACGATCGCGTTGCGAGTAAGTGTTGCTGGCGAAATAGCAAACGAAGATAAAGAGAAATTAAGTTTATCAATAATAATCTGTGGATTAGACGGTGACGGGAAGGATGGGCTAATACCATAATCACTATAACGATTCAGTCGTGATCCTTCAATACAATACATTATGGGGCTTTGGGTGAAAAAAAATCGTCGCTCAGGGGAGCTTGTCGAAAAAGAAAAGCTATTAGTCAGGGTAATGGTGTCTATTCCTGCACTGGGGGTGTCAATGTCGAGCTTGTCAATATCACTGCTGCTCAGAGAGCCTGACCCACTGCTATATATATCACTGGTACTTGTGGGGTATACCGCGATTCGTGTATCGGTCGGGGTTGATACAAAGCCCGATGCGACAGCAGTAAAGGATTTTGGTGTTGCCGGGGTTGCCCCTGGCAAAGTCAGGTAGTGAGAGCCGCTGATCACAGGGATAAACTCAATACATTTTTTAACCGTATTTGAGTCGAGCCGCAGACTATTAGGCAGTGCGTTACGTAGCTCCCGGCTGACTTTTTCTGACGCAATCCAACCAATAGTGGCCAATTGCTGGCGGTCGGCTGCGTCTGAATACCCTTGAGTTGCCTGCCCCACAAATTGCACCGAGCCCACCGCTAAAATACCTGCAATAACAATCACGATCACCAACTCAACCAAAGTGAACCCTTTGTGAGTGCGGAGGTCATTCATCAGAAGTTACTCCGATACACACTAAACGGCATTGGTGATTGACCCGGCGGGGTAACGGTTACCGTTATACGCTTCGCATTGTTTGTAGCCAACCCTACATCGTCACCGGCACAAACCACCGATACCTTTACGTTGTAGCCATCATATGCGCCAAGGGCCGCACCGGTCACAAACTGAGGTTTTTCGTTTATGCCGTTATAGTCGTCGACGTTATTATAGCTTGCTCGGCTGCCTGCTTTAGGCCCCGAGACGTTACAGCTCACAGCGCCAACAGGTGTCGCTGGAACACCGCCCAGTGGCGTGCTCACATCATACTTCTTGCTCAAAATTTCATCCAAATACAGTTGAGCTAGCTTAAGGGACTTATTTTTCCAAAGCGGGTCTGAACTTCTGCCCATTGACGTACTAAAAGCAGTGAGTACCGCCGTCATGGCGATAGAGATCAGCACAATGGAGATCACCATTTCCACCAGCGTCATACCGCGTTGCTTGTGAGCAGGTTTCATAAGCAGTTACCAGAGGCAGGGCTATAGGCATAACCTGATGCAGCCAAACAAACGGTATGGCTATTGCCTGATGTAAATACAAGTGTGTAGTTGGTATTGTTGGTTAAACTGCCCGAGCGGTTATAACTAAAGCTTTGTGAGCCGGTTAAAGTTGTTCCATTGATAGTAAGGCTGCCACCCGCAGCATCGGAAGATAACACCGTAATCGGCACGGTCTCTTTATTGACGGTAAAGACCCAGTTGCCGCTATCAAGTGCTACGGTCAACGAAGAAGGGGTCGTACTGCTTTCTAGTGCGAGCGCGATTTGCTGGGTTTGCAACGCAGCGGCGATAAATTGATCTTTCGCGAGAAAGGCTGAATAGCCACTGCGGGAAGAGAAAAGAGCCATAGCGCTAGCACTAAGAATACCGATTATAACTAGCGCCATGACCAGCTCTATGATAGTGAATCCACGATTGCTCGAAACATGCATAGTGCAATGAGTGAGCTCTAATAGCGCACCTAGAGAGCCCTTCCTGATAAATTAACCGTTACACCCAGTTACTGTAGCAACTACAGAAGATGGTGCAGTTACTGGGGCCGTATTATCTGTAGCCGCATTTGCAGCGGTATACACAACTTGACAATTCGCTCCTGAGAAACCAACCAAAGTATATGTAATTGTACTACCCCCTGAATCGGCTCCTGCCGTTGCAGAGTAGTCATTAGTCGTATCAACTGACGCCGCTACGGTGATTCCATCTGCATCAGCTGTTGGCGAACCATTAACCATTGTTATGTCCTGTCCCTCAAGAGTAATAGTAGTACCTAATGCGCCTCCTCTTGCTATTTGCTCAGAACGGGCAATCGCCGAAGCCGACTTAAGAGCTCCTGCCAAGCCTTGTATAGACGCTTTTCGTGCATCCCCAGCAAAATCAGCAAATCGTGGCAGTGCAAACGCTGACAAAATACCCAAAATAACAATAACCATAACCAGTTCGATTAAAGTAAAGCCTGACTGTTTCTTGTTCATGTTGATCATATTTCTCATGTACAACTCCTGCTAATAAATTTTGATCTGTCTTTTATAAAATGTTTATCGAACTCTGTCGATAAGGGATTTCCAGTAGCTAGAGGGTCTTTATCGCTCTAAAAACCCGCTAACCCGAAACTTTTTAACAAGTGCCTTTCATCACGGCTACGAATTAAATAACCACTCCCGCGAAAATTGGAATGACATTGGGTCATTAATTAATTTTGGTAAACACCTCCCCTTGGTTGGGGTCATACTGCACATAGTTGCCAAAACTATCTCGCTGATAAGTGTATCGGCAGTCTCCGCCATTTACTGAGGCTGAATAATCACTTCCACCTCCTGTACTAACACTCGGCGCACTGGTTTGTAGTAGTTTGATCCACAAATCACGGCATTCTGTGCTACTCATTCCATCAGGGTTTGTGTTGCCATTGACCCCTGTTGGCCAGCCTTCAATGCTGGTATCAATAGTTTCATCGCCATAACCAGGCAGGTTCTGAACAGCCCCTCCTTCACCTCTTGCCAGCCACTGTGACCGAACCAGTGCAACGGCGGCAGCCATTGCTCCGCCACTGCCCTCTACACTACTGCGGTGGGCTTCATCGGCCATATCGGCAAAACGCGGCAGGGCAAACGCTGCCAGAATCGCCAGAATTGCGATCACGACCACTAGCTCGATCAAGGTAAAGCCGCGCGGCTGTTTAAAATTCATTTACTCACCATTTATCTTTGTTACTGTGCCTCTTAAAAAAGCACCGTTCTTCTTTAAAACGTCTGCTATGCACTACCATAGCCTTTTTATAGAGGTCGCCACTGGTAACCCTGCAAAGGCTTTAATTTTAGACCGATTAGCCGTTCTGTCGGTTCATCAAACTGCTGGTTGCGATTATGGTCCAAATAGTCAAGCACAACTCGAAAGCGCATGAACTCGGTCTCATCCGTGTCGGTTAATTCAACCATATCCTTATTGATTACCCGGTAGATAATGGCCTTCTCCCGCTTCGAGAAGAACCAGTGGCCGGGTGCCACGTGAGCATAATCACCCTCTTCTACGCCACTATAGTTTACGGGAGTCTCGTCCATCCACTCCATAGGGTTATGATTTACAAATTTTTTAATTTCCTGCTTGTTGTTTTGGGCAACCTTTTCAGCGGTTTTAAATATCAGCATGGCATTTAAGTCGGTTAACACCGTCGTGAACATTGCCTTTTCTGCTCTGGCCATTTCACGATCAATTGCTTGGGCTAACAAGACCAGTAGAACCGTAATAATACAAGCCGATAACCCAAAGAGTAGCCGCTTTTCTCGTTTATACCAGTGAAATAACGCACTGTTTTTCATGAGTATTGTTTATTTTCCTAATGCGGCTTTGCCAAGATCCCAAATCGGTAAAAACACGCCCAATGCGAGAATCAGTACTAATATACCCATGGCAAAAATCAAAATCGGTTCTATCGACTCTGCTAATTTAGACAATCCGTAATCAACTTCTTCGTCATAGAAATTAGCCACGTCAATTAACAGCGCATCGATCTGACCGGTCTCTTCTCCTACCGCCATCATCTGAAGCACCAGAGGCGTAAACATACCTGATGCATTCGCGGTTCGCAGCAGGCTGTCTCCCCGTTCAATACCAGATTTCATATTCAGTATGTGGTGCCCGATATACTTGTTGTTTGCCGACTCTGCGGCGACAGCCAGCGCATGAGTAATGGGCATGCCGGCGGCCAGCATCATCGAAAAGTTACGAGAGAAACGAGAGAGGGTAATTAACTCAAACAAGTTCCCTACAATAGGAAAACGCAGTTTGATTCGATCCCACTTGTAGTGCCCTGACTCTGTTTTTGTCCAGCGCCTGAACAATACAACTGCAGCGATAGACACGCCTAGCATCAACCACCAGTAGTCTAAAAAGAAATTTGATGTTGCAATCAATATTTTAGTGAAAATTGGCAAATCAGCGCCCAGCTTTGCAAACACTGAAGCAAACTTGGGGATAACAAAGAAGTTAATAATCATTAACGCTGAAAGCAGTGCCACCACAACAAAGATAGGATAACGGGTCGCCTGCTTTATGCGCCGGCGAGTCTCTCGTTCAAGCTCCAAACTGACGCTGAGCTGTTTAAAGGCATCTTCAAGCTGTCCGGTGTTTTCACCCACGTGAACCATACTGATAAACATGTCATTGAACACATCAGGGTGCGCCTGCATTGATGTCGCCAGATTGACACCAGACTCAAGGCGATCAGTCACGTCGTGTAATGTATCGTGCAATAACTCAGAGCTGGTCGAGTCGGCCAAACCTCTCATCGCCCTTATTATCGGTATTCCCGCACGAGTTAGCGCATTCATCTGTCGACAGTAAATAATCAACTCTTCCAGCGACACTTTGCGTTTGAAGAGCTTTATTTTTTTTAGTCCTTCGAATACATCTTTCTTCTCAATATGCTCTGATATGGAAACAGGCGTCAGCCCACGGCGCTGCAACTCGGAAGCAGCCGCATCACGATTGGCCGCCTCTAACTGGCCACTCATAACTGAGCCTTTGGCATCTCTGCTTTTATATTCGAACTGCGCCATAGTCAGGTTTTAACCACTTATCATGTAAAACAATTTTATAGGGTACGAGTGCACACACTTTGGTTTCCGGATAGAGCCTTTTGCTACGCTCATGCCACTTTCGGTGCGCATGACGCATCCTATATACCGCTTAAGCGAGCCCGAGGTCGCCAATATCTTTACGGTGCTCGGCATCTTCCTGCGTTGCGGATATGCGGAACACTTCATCAAGCGATGTTATGCCCTGTTTGGCATACTCAAGCGCGCACTCCTCAAGCGGCTGATAGTATCGGCTTTTTTTAGCGGCTGTGGTAAATTCTGAAGGTGAATTCCTGCGCAGCGCATCTAACATGCCTTCATCCATTTCCAGCCATTCATAAACACCGATCCGCCCTTTATAGCCGGTATTGCTGCACTGGTAGCAACCTGCCCCACGGGTAAACTCACTGGGAACGTGAGCCCCCGAGTGCACCATAGCCTGAAGCCAGATCTTTTCCTGATCAGTGGGTTGGTAAGGCTGCTTGCAGTTGTCACAGAGTTTACGAATCAACCGCTGCGCCAGCACCCCTAATAGAGAGCTCGCCACCAGATAGGGTTCGGCCCCCATATCGGTCAACCGCATCGCACTGCTGACGGAGTCGTTGGTATGCAGGGTTGATAGCACCAAGTGACCGGTCATTGCAGCCCTCAAGCCAATCTCGGCGGTCTCTTTATCCCGCATCTCCCCCACCAGAATAACATCAGGGTCTTGTCGCAAAGATGCTCTTAATACCGTTGAAAAGTCGAGCCCGACCTTTGAGTTAACCTGTACCTGAGTGATTCGTGGCAAACGGTATTCAACCGGGTCTTCTGCCGTAATAATTTTTACTTCGGGTTTATTCAGCTCACTCAGCGCACCGTAAAGTGTCGTGGTTTTACCACTTCCCGTGGGTCCGGTCACCAGCACCATACCGTGCGGCCTGCTGACGGCGATTCGAAACCGCTCCAATACCAAGTCAGGCATCCCCAGTGAGCGAAGCGAGAGCATACCATCGGTTTGATCAAGCAGTCGCATAACCACTGATTCGCCGTATTGCACTGGCATGGTGGATAAACGAACATCGACACTGCGACCTTTTACCCGAATATTAAAACGACCATCTTGTGGAATTCGTTTCTCGGAGATATTAAGCCCGGACATCAATTTAAGACGCAGCACCAGTGCCGCATTGATTCGTTTTTCTTTCATGACGTGCTCTTGCAGCACGCCATCAATACGCTGACGAATGCGCACAACACTTTCGTCCGGCTCAATATGTATATCAGACGCCCTTGCCTGCACGGCATCTTCAAAGATGGATTGCAGCAACTTTACAACCGGTGCCTCGTTGTCGTCCCCTGTTGCCGTAAGCGCCGCCAAGTCAAACGCATCATCACCAAGCTCATCTTCCAGCTCTTCTGCAAGGTGAGAGATCTCTTCAGTACGGCGATAAACCAAATCTAACGTATTGAGCAGCTCACTCTCTCTGACCACCGCCTGGCGGATTGGCTGTTTAAGTATTCGACCCAGCTCATCATAGGCAAAAATATCCATGGGGTCGGTCATGCCGACCAGCAGCTCACCTTGCTGCTCATCCAGTACGAGTGCTCTAAATCGACGTGCGTGGTTCTCCGGCAGCTTTTTGATGAGCGCGTCATCAAATTGGTAGTGCCGCAGCTGAACAAATGGGATACCTAATTGCTGGGACAAAAAGTTAAGCAGGTTGTCTTCGTCAACATAGCCCAGGTCTATCAGCGTGTTACCCAGCTTTCGACCGCTGGTTTTCTGCTCTTTCAGCGCGGTCATCAGCTGATCTTCCGAGATCACCTCATTTTGCACCAGCAGGTCGCCGATTCTTATTTTTTTCTTGGGTTCAGCCATTTCTTAAACCTTCGATTTTTCTCTTTTGTCATCCTCGCGAAGGCGGGGAACCATAATTTTCAGGCTTCGCATTAGCCGCCCAATGTCGCCAGTCGTCGCTTGGCAAAATCGGCCAACTCTATTTTTAAGCCATTCATGCTTAGCGCCTTTTGATAGGCTTTTTTTGCCGATAAATATTGCTGCCGACTATCCAACGCAATCGCCATACCCACCCACCAGTCTGCAACATCCGGGTTAAAGTTCAGTAACTCAGCATAAATTGCCGTTGCCTCAGAGCTAAAGCCTTGCTGCTGATATAGCGCCGCCAACAGTACATGGTATTCAGGGTCCGTCGCCACATCCGGGAGAGTAGAGTTGAGCAACGCAATAGCTTCATCTGGCTGCCCTTTTTGTGACAGCATATGTGCTTTTAGTCGTCGCAAGTGCGCACTTATGGCTAATTTTTCTTCGGTTAACAGCGCGCTCGCTCCCTGCATATCACCCGCTTGTAATAGCTGGGTTACTAACAGGGCTCTGCTTTGAATGTCTACATCATGATTTTTTACGAATGAATATAGTTGCGCTTTTGCTTGCTGCTGATTGCCCGATGCAATTAGCTTCGATGCTGACTCAGCAGCCGCTTCATCCTTCTGCTCAGGCGTAACAACAAGTACCTTGCTAAGCTTGGCGACTTGATCAATTGGCTCGGCAATATTCCGCTCCGGCATAACAGCCGATTCTGGTTTACTAGCCGCCACTTTTGCAGCCTTTTTTTCCTCAACTATCGTTTGCTGCTTAACGGGCTCGACTGCTTTGGCGGTTTGCTTCGCAATAACCGCTTGAGGTTTAGGCTGCTCAGGTAACTGGCTATTGCCTATTTCAGGTTCAGCAGCAGGTGTTAGCTGACTGTCATTATTCGCTTGAACTTCAATATTGCGCGCCCTGCCAGACGTCTCTGGTGCAGAGTTGACATCAGCAGCATCGAGCTGAGCGATATTGACTTTGGCCGCTTCAGCCACAGGAGCTGGAGCTGCAACAGGCTCACTCTGAACCGCACGACTGGGCAAAGAGCGACCTTCAGACGAGTCAGAAACAGCACTGGCTTCCGAAGCAACCTTGGTTGATGGTGTTCGAACCACCTTCCCGATGACCTCGCGCGCTGTCGGTTCAGCCTGGTTTTGTTCAACAATGTCCGTTCCAACCGCCACTTCTGCCGGTCGTTGCAAATACCACCAACCTGCGGCTAACAGCAATAACATGACTAAAATCGCAGCAAGCAACAAAATAACCGTTCGACTACCGTTCGCGTTTGTCTGCTGTGTTAATGCCCCGTAACCTTGAGCTTCTACCTGCTGCGTACGGTCTGGCGCTTGTCGCTTTTCCAGATCACGCAACATATCGTTCATCAAACTCATTACGAGCCTCCCAAAGACAACCAGGAAAACCGAGGCATGGTGACGCTTTCGGTATCTTGTATCGCCCTTTTGACATGCCGACGGGTCACGACTCTATCGCCCTGTCCAAACGCAGACATCAGGGCTTTGTGACACAATATATTAATCAGCCTGGGAATACCGTTGCTTGACCGATACAGCAATGACACCGCTTTTCGATCAAACAGTGTTGGGCCATTGTATCCGGCCAATGACATACGATGCCCAACGTACTGCTGCAACGCCTGCCTGTTAAGTGGTGTGATGTTATGCTGAAAAGTAATACGTTGTTGCAACTGCCTTAGACTAGGCCGCGACAATAATTCATTGAGCTCTGGCTGGCCAAACAGAACGACTTGCAGCAACTTCGCTGACTCTGTCTCAAGATTGCTTAACAGTCTCAATGCTTCAATGGTCTCTTCAGGCATCGCCTGAGCCTCATCAATCACCAGCGCGACTCGTTTGTTCTGCGATGCCAACTCGATGAGTTTTATATTGATCTGTTTTAAAACATTATGGCCACCCAGGGCGAGATCAACCTCTACATCCAGCTCTTCTGCGACGGCTAGATAGAGGCTTTCCGGGGTCAGTCCAGGGTTAGGTATGTAAGCAGTTACATACTCGTCATCCAATGAATTTAAGAGCTTTCTGCAAATAAGCGTCTTGCCCGTTCCAACCTCGCCAGAAATTTTAATAAACCCTTCGCGGTTTTTCAGCGCAACCAAAAGCAGCTCCAGAGCCTGCTGATGGGTTTCTGAATTAAGATAAAAGTGGGTATTGGGAGTCAACGAAAATGGCAACTCCCGTAGCCCGAAATAACGCTCATACATAGTTGAATATCTCTTTCCCTACGCCGATCTAAAACGAGGGAGGTATTGGGGACGCAAGCGTATCTCTAAATTCACCAAAGCGTTTACGGCTTTTGCGAAGCTGGCTTTCAAAAACCTGATCGCTTGAAATAACAGGTCTCAGCAGAATAACCAGTTCGCTTTTCTTTTGCAGAAAACGCTTTTGCTTAAACAATTCGCCAAGCAGCGGAATATCCCCGAGTATTGGTATTGAAGAGTTGTTCTCACGCGTCACATTCTGAATAAGGCCTCCAATCACCACAATCTGGCCGTTTCTGGCTTTTATGACACTGTCAGTCTCGCGAATAGTACTCAGCGCTAAGGGCAATACGACATCCCGGTCGCCAAGCGAAACAATCTTCTCCTGATCATTGACCTCACTAATCGTCGGATGCACGTGAAGAATAATATTACCTTCCTCACTAATTTGAGGCGTTACATCTAACGCAATCCCCGAAAAGAATGGCGTTAATGTCACATCTGTCGAGGTAGTATCGCTGTTACTGCTACTTCCTGTGTCTTCGTCTATATCAATATCCGTCACGAAAAACTCATCGGTACCTACTTTTATAACAGCCTTCTGGTTATTCACCGTGGAGATCCGTGGGCTAGATAGAACCTGAACACTGCCTTGAGTCCCCAATAGCTGCATAAATCCGCTGAAGTCTCCCACTTTTAGCGTTGCGGTAAAGACACCACCAAGATTTTCGTTGGTTATCAAGTCAGACACCATGTTGCCGCCGATGAGTTTTTTCGGCGAGCCATCAGCGCCAACCGAGCTACTTGTTTCTACCGCAGTCCAATCAATGCCCTGCTGATATCCTTCATTTAGCTCGACTTCAAGAATCTTTGCTTCAAGCACAACTTGTCGCTGCATAATAAGTTCAGTCTGACGCAAATAACCCTCTACCGCTTTCAGCTCTTCCGGCATTGCCCGTACCACAATGACACCGGCATTCGGCGTGGCAACAACAGTACGCCCTTCGCCATCACCGGTAATCAATAACAGCGTTTGACTCAGACGTGCCCAAAAATCGCTCTCACTGGTCGTACTAATTCGCGTACCAATCACTTTTTCTGAATTGGTATTGTCTCCGCTAGAGTTATTATTGCTGCCGTTGCTATTATCCCCGCTATTGCTACCTTCAGACACACTGCCTGAACTTACACGGGTTTCTGAGCCGCCCATACGCTTTACATTGAGGTAGTTAATCTGGAAGACCTGGGTTCTGAGCCCTCCAGGCATTACTCGATATAGATTGTTACTTTCTAAATAGTCGAAACCATACAGCTCTTTAGTCAGCGACATCACCTGAGGAACTGTTACATTGTCTAACTCTAAGCTAATACTGCCTTTTACATCAGGGTGAACAACCACATTGTATTTTGTGCCTTTAACCAGGCTTCGATAGAACTCTTTTGCATCGACGCCATTTACCGCCAAATCAAAACGCTTATTTTGCTCTCTCTTTACCGGTGCTGCCCCCACTGGCGGAAGTAGCGCATTTGCAACACTATCGGGTAGCTGCGGAGGTAGCTGTTTATCATACTGCGCGAGGTCTTGATCAAGCGTTTGGTTTAACTCGTCAACGCTATCGGTCGAGACACTTCGAGCAGATTGCAATAGCCCATTGCTCGAGCAACCTGATAAGAAGCCTGACGCCACAATAAAAAATAGAGCAGCCAACCGCTTGAGCAATTGAGCTTTAGCGATAAGACCAACCATAAAAACCTTAAACGACATAACTACTCCACCTTACCGTGTACGCTTGATTGATGCGGGCTGCTTCCAGCGCAACACTTTTGTTCCTTGCTCTGTTGATAACAGAACAGAGTTTTCTGATATTTTAACGACTTTGGCACCGCTTACCCGGTCACCCTCTATCACTGACTGACCATTTATAATGGCCTGTTTCCTGTCATCTGCATACAGCAGATAATTTAGTTTGTAGCTTCTCTTAACACGCTCGGTTTTACGAGGTGCAGACCAATCATAAGGTTGCGTAGGGTCTTTTAGTACTTCACCATCAGATAGCGTCATGGTAGCTGCAGCACTCACAGATACCCACAAAAAGGCCCCTGAGAATACCAACACAAAGCGTATTAACATGCGATTAGACACCAATCCAGTCCTCTTCAAGGCTCAACGTTCTAATTTTGACGGTCACCCTTGCTTTCGGATATTCCACTACATCATAGTTCAGCATCTGCCAGTTAAACCCCTTCAACTGCTCAAGTCGCTTAATGTAAGCCAGCACATCAAAATACTCACCATCGAGCACCAACTCCATGCTGTGGGAAAAAAGCGCGGTATCCTGATCGTTAACACTTTCGTCTATTGGGTTAAAAGGGGTTACCGGTAAATTTTTCAGACTCACGAGCTTCAGCTTTTTTTGTTCATTCAGTAAGGTTCTCAGCACATCAGCCATCTTTTCCGGTGCAATCAAACCACTTAACTGCCCTTCAATCTGATCTTTCATCTCAGCCAGCTGTCGCTGCAAGGCGTCACGCTGAGCGTGTAATTCCCGGTTGGGGTCATCAGCCAGTTGGCGACTCAGTTGCTCAATCTGCTGTTCCAGTGCCAGCTGTTGCTGGTCGATCGAGCGAATAGCATTTGATGCATGTTTATACCTGTCTTGCAAAGGGAAAAAGAAAAGCTGCCCCCAGATAAACAAGATGCCAACTGCGAGAGCAGACACAACAATGACTCGCTCTCTCACGGTCATTGACTCTACTTTTGATGACAACGCGGCCCACTGTTTATTCATTGCTCACCCCTTCGCTTAGGAGTGAAGAGGAGAGTGTAAAATGTAAAATCTCATCTTTCTCTTCATCTGTTGAAAGCTGGAATAGATTAAATGATCTCCCGAGAAGTAGCGCTTCACCCCTGAGCATTTGCAAATAATGGGGAACAGCCTCGGCTTTCAAAGCCTTACCCTTCAAACCGACGGTTGCACCGCCATTTGCAAACTGAATCTGCGTCAACCACAGCTGATCTACACGTTGCCGCGCCAGCCCTGTCAATAAGTTGGAAAATGGATAACGATTAGCAGTAACGACGGAGTCAAGCATTGTAAGCAGTTGTTTTCTCGCCACGGTTTGTTGATTCAATTTATGGTTCAACGTGACAAGCGACTCATCTTTCTGCATCCCTTTAAGCTGGGCTTCCTGTTCTGAAACCTGCTGCTGAGCAAGATCCAGACGTTGCTGCTTTGGCAGGAGCTGCTCTTCAATATCGACCACCTCTGCACGATAGAGCAGCTGTATCGCGACCAAAACAACCAGCAATACCGAAAGCCCTGCAACCATTTGCGACAAAGGCAAAATTACTTTTGTTGGCTTTAGCTCGTGTGTATATAAGTTTATCTGCTGCATTAGAGCTGACTCTCCCTTAATGCGGCACCCACGGCAGCAAAATTCTGTATGACAACCTCACTGCTAATATCTTCGTCTTCAAATAGAGGCGCAACATCGAGGTTTTTCACGCTGACTGCCACATTCTGGCCCAGCATATTGGCCAGGGGAAACGAGCCATCAGGCCCAACGAGTAATAATTCTTTGGGTGGAACCTGCCCCATCTGGCTTTCATAGTAGTCCAGTGATCGCTGTACTTCTAAGGCCAGTTGCTGAATAGTGGACTCCTGAGTTGCCGTATTTCTGAGTGCATCTAACGAGAAGTCAAAGCGGCGGGAGAAGTACATCGTGTCGCCCTTACTGACCAGAATCATTCCAAACCCTGGCCGCATAAACAACAAGGCAAGCCCGCTACCCACCGCGTCATAGCGCATGGATATATTGCGCAGCACCAGCTCGGTAATATCGATACTCTGAAGATCCAGCCCGACTTCTGCCATAAGTTTTACATTTTGTTGCAACAAGGCCTTGCGCGCACTGACAACATTGACCAGGCTGCCACGCCCTCTTGTAGCATCATCAGGGAAGTCGAAAACATCCGTAATAGCATCATCAAGTGAATAGTCTATTAAGTCCTTCACTTTCCAGCGAATAGCTTCAGATAGCTCTTCATCTGCAACAGGTGGCTTGTCTGTCTGAAATATTTGATATTGATCCGATGTAAGCACCAGATTGCATGGAAACCCTTTCAACCCATACTCATCAACCAGCCCCGCTAGCGCATCTTTCCTTTGGGCGGCTTTGCAGGCGATAAAGTCCTGAAACACGACACTGGCCGAGCCACCATCACCAGGGAGTGATTGGGCAATAGATATACCGTCAGAGCGTACCTCTACCCCCACCAAGCCTACCTTAGACTTTTTCTTAAATAACGAAATCAGAATGGTGTCTCCCCAATACGACAAGCTCTGTAATAACCATGATTCACTCTTTACAACCATAGTTAGAATAGTTCAGTAACTGTTTGTTTGCCAATCCATTGCTTATAAACAATTGTAAAAACATAAAAAAGGGAAGCTCCCTGGCTTCCCTTTTTTTAAAACGCAAATTCCATTGCGAGTAATAACCATTTCAACCCCCATCATAGCCCGATAATCAAGCACTCCAAACGAGGGATAGTGTGTGTCGTGGATAATAAGTGCGTGTCGTGGATAATACATGCAACAGGCAAACAATTCAGCCTTTTTCCAGCCGAGCTAGCCGCATTTAAGTTTTACCTGGGTACACCGCAGATGGGTCAGCCGCAGCAGCAGATCGGTCCAGCAAACCAACATCCAGCACCGGTGAAGCATCAATATGCTGCGCATCCATCATTTGTGCGACACGTTGAAGACTCGAAATAATCATCATCTTTTCCCAGTCCTGAAGGTCATTAAACTGCCGGGCAAACTGATCTTGCAGAGGGGTTGGGGCTGTTTTCATTGTTTCGTTGGCTTTATCCGTTAAATAAGCATGAACTTTTCGCTTATCTTCTTTGGAGCGCTCTCGATACACCAGCCCCCGCTTTTCCAATCGGTCAAGAATGGTCGTTACAGTTGCCTGGCTCAAACTCATATCAACAGCAAGCTCGCCAATCGTCACTTCCCCCTTATCCCTGATCGTCTGCAACAGCAGTATCTGAGGCGCGGTGAGTCCGGTAGTTTTTGCCAAATGTTTAGAGTGCAAATCTGTCGCTCTAATTACCCTTCGCAAAGCCACCAAGACCTGATCTACATGATTCAAAACAAACACCTTATTAAAGCCGATAAACGCGTGATTATAGCGTCACAACCAACTGCTGTCCCCTCATCCCTAAAACCATACCTACCTACACTGATTAGAAATAAATGTTTATTTAGTGTACTATATTTAGAGATCTAAATATTATTACAAGCTTAATTGCGAGATACCAGTCATTAAGCTGTCATATAGACAATAATATTATTTAGAACTCTAATATTATTATTTTAAGAATGGAGAGGTTTAATAAGAATGCAATCTATTACGCTCACCCCACCTAACGACACTGATGGACATTCAGTCTTTAGTCTAGTTGAGCAATGCCCTCCCTTAGATACTAACTCCTTGTACTGCAACCTATTGCAGTGCAGCCACTTTGCAAACACCTCCGTTATTGCCAAGTCAAACGGCAAAACAGTCGGATTTATTTCAGGCTACTTACTACCACGACAGAACAATACGTTATTCATATGGCAGGTAGCCGTAGACAGCTCAGCCAGAGGACAAGGCCTTGCGCAACGAATGTTGCGCCACATTATTGAACGTGATGTCTGCTCAAATATCACCCACATTGAAACCACCATCACTGAAAACAACGGTGCATCCTGGGCGCTCTTCGAAAGCATTGCAAAGCACTATAGTGCACCGCTCGTTCGCTCTGTGATGTTTGACAAAAAAGAGCATTTTTCAGGTGCACACGATAGCGAATTATTAGCAAGGATAGGCCCTCTTAGTAAGTAGCCCTGCCTCTGCCCCCCAATTTCCCAATTATTACTTTTAAACATTTAACAGGAGAGAACATGAAAATTTTTGAAGAGATAGAGTCGGAAGTTCAGAGTTATGCCCGCTCATTCCCCCGAATTTTTAACATGGCCAAAATGGAACATCTGTACGACGAAGATGGCACTCAATATCTGGACTTTTTAGCCGGCGCAGGAACGCTAAATTATGGCCATAACAACCCGCTATTTAAGCCGCTGCTGCTGGAATATATTGAAAATGATGGCATTACACACGGGCTTGACCTGCATACCAAAGCAAAAGCGGAGTTCTTGGAAACATTTAACGAAAAAATCCTTAAACCCAGAAACCTTAACTACGTGATGCAGTTTACAGGGCCAACCGGCACCAATGCCGTAGAGGCCGCTCTAAAACTGGCGCGTAACATTACCGGGCGCGAGAACATCATTTCGTTTACCAATGGATTTCACGGTGTAAGCCTGGGTGCTCTCGCTGCAACAGGCAACTCTCACCACCGTGGCGCTGCCGGTGTGAGCTTAAGTGGCGTGAGCCGAATGCCTTTTGACGGCTATCTGGGGGACGAAATAGATACCACGGCGTATCTGGATAAAGTGCTATCAGACTCCAGTAGCGGTATCGACCTGCCTGCAGCCATTATTGTAGAAACGGTTCAAGGTGAAGGCGGAATCAACGCTGCCAGCTTTGAATGGCTGCGCAACCTGGAGCAGGTGTGTAGAAAGCACGACATTCTTCTGATTGTGGATGATATCCAGGCAGGCTGCGGCCGCACAGGTACCTTCTTTAGCTTTGAAGAAGCAGGCATTAAACCTGACATGGTCACGCTCTCTAAATCGCTTGGAGGTTACGGCCTTCCATTTGCGGTTGTTCTATTCAGCCCTGAGCTTGACCAGTGGAAACCAGGCGAGCACAACGGCACATTCAGAGGAAACAACTTTGCTTTTGTAACCGCCAAAGCCGCCATTGATCACTACTGGTCGGATGACAAATTTTCTAACGAGATCAAGCTTAAAGGCGAATATATCACCCAACGACTGAACGAAATTGTAGAGAAATACGGCGAAGGTAACTTTACCACTTGCGGCCGAGGCATGTTTCAGGGAATCAACTGTGTAAATGGCGAACTGGCAGGAAAGATAACCAAAACAGCCTTTAAGAATGGGCTGATTATCGAAACCAGTGGCGCAGACGATCACATCGTTAAACTGCTGTGTCCATTAGTCATTAGCCTTGAAAACCTTAAGGCCGGAATCGACATCATCGAGCAAGCCATTAAAACTGTTTGCGACAACGAGCAAAAAATCCCTGAAGACAGTGATTATTTTGACGATGTCAAAATGGCAAGCTAGGCCATATCTATATTTATTCACTGCAAACCAGAGGGCGTTAAATGAATTTCGTACAGACCAACAACGCAGTTCAATGTGTTAGAACTCGCTATGTTGACGGCCGTGAAATATCGGAGGTTGTCGTTAGTTTTGATGACCAGCTCTGCACGATAGCGCCCCACGTTTCAGCACACTTATCAAGCGAAGAGATCAAACAGCTGGAAGCATGGCTGGCAGAGCGAGCCAGGCTGCAAAACAAGCTTAAAGAAAAACCGCTGGGCACCACCGTTTTAGAAGCACTACCAAGCCTTCTACAAGAAGCCACAGATGCGGTTCGTCATTTGGATTCACTGGATGTAACGCTCCATAACCAAATAACGCAAAGCCTAAATCTCTTTAGTGAGGCTCTCGACAGCGCTCTTCACACCAGCCGTCATGAGCAGTCAGAATTTGACTCTCTACAGCATGAAGAAGTTCTAAAAGAACAGCTGAACAGTATAAAGAGCAAAGTTTAGCCCCGTGCGCACCAGCAACTAATTTTGGAGAAAATAGCTACATGATTATCAGACAGTTAAGCGAAGCGAATAATTCAGAGCGACGAGTCGTTTCACCGGACGGAAACTGGGAAAGCACCCGCCTGCTATTGAAAGACGACAATATGGGCTTCTCGTTTCATATCACAACGATTTACAAGGGTGCCGATTTCAGAATGCACTATAAAAACCATCTTGAGTCAGTCTACTGCCTGTCAGGGGAAGGCGAAATAGAAAATCTGGAAGATGGAAAAGTTCACCCAATCAAAGAAGGTACGCTATACATCCTTGATAAGCATGACCAGCATATCTTGCGCGCCAAGCAAGAGATGAAAATGGCCTGTGTATTTAATCCGCCGCTAAATGGCAATGAGGTTCATAACAAGGAAGGAGCCTACGAGCTAGCCTAGCAATACGGCTGCATAGCTTATGCGCACAAGTCACGCTTTATGCGATACCTAACCATTCTAGAAGAGGAAAAAATGCACTTACATACCGTGGAAAAAATTGGCGGCACTTCAATGAACGACTATGAAGCGGTAAGGGACAACATCATTCTTAACCCCTCACAAAAAGAAAACATCTACAACCGAGTTCTAGTTGTCTCAGCTTACAGCGGCATAACCGATCTATTATTAGAGCACAAGAAAACCGGACACCCAGGTGTTTTCTCACTGTTTTCAAACAGTATCAATGATAACAACTGGCGTGAAATGCTTGAGAAAACCAAGCAAAAGATGTTTGACACCAATAAAGCGCTTTTTCAATCAGAGCAGCAACTGAGCGACGCCAACGAATTTATATCTGAGCGTATTGATGACGCGGAGTCCTGCCTTAGCCATTTACAACGACTCTGCAAACATGGCCACTTTTCGCTTGAGACACACCTTGACTCAGTCAGAGAGATGCTTGCCTGTATCGGAGAAGCGCATAGTGCCAGAAATACCGCACAGCTACTGAACCTAGACGGAATCAACGCCTGCTTTATCGACTTAACAGGCTGGCGAAGCATGGATCAGGTTTCTCTGGACGAGCGCATCGAAAAGGCCTTTAGCAACATAGACCTGTCAAGTGCCATTCCTGTTGTAACCGGATACGCTCACAGCGAAGAAGGGCTGATGACGCACTTCGACAGAGGCTACAGTGAAATGACATTTAGCCGCATTGCCGTATTAACTCAGGCAAGCGAGGCCATTATCCACAAGGAGTTCCACCTTAGCAGCGCAGATCCAAGGCTTGTTGGTGAAAACAACGCCGTCCCCATTGGGCGCACCAATTACGATGTAGCTGACCAACTTGCAAACCTGGGCATGGAGGCGATACACCCCAAAGCAGCCAAGGGCCTGCGACAAAATAAAATTCCTTTGCGCGTAAGAAATACATTTGAGCCCGACCACTATGGAACCTTGATCACCCAAGACTATGTGAGCGACTCACCCTGCGTCGAGATCATTGCAGGCCAAAAAGGCGTTTGGGCGGTAGAGCTGTTTGACCAAGATATGACAGGCAAAGTGACCGAGTATGATCACACCATAGTCGATACGCTTAAAAAACTAAATCTAACATTCACCGCAAAGGATGTTAATGCCAACACGATTACCCATTACATAAACACAGACTCAAGCACCTTGAAGCGCCTGGTATCACAGCTCAAGAAAAGTTACCCAGACGCAGAGATAAACCAGCAAAAGGTCGCCATCGTATCGGCAATTGGAAGTGACATGCAGGTTCCGGGCATTCTCTCCCGGACGGTTAACGCCCTCTCAGAGCAAGGCATTAGTATTCTGGCTATCCACCAGTCAATGCGACAAGTCGATATGCAATTCATTATCGATGAGCGCAATTATGATACCGCAGTTAAAAGTCTCCACCGCTGCCTGGTTGAAGTGCACGATCACGGAAGAGCAATATGTCTCGCATCATAGCGATAGCATTCCTGGTTTTAGTTGCAACCGCCATTAGTGCCGAAGACAGGCCTGACGTTTTAGAAGTCAAAGACTTGAAAAATCCCATGTATACGCCGTTTGTAGAACTTTACGTGCTCGAAGAGCTCAAGCGGCTACGCATCGATATGGCCGACCAAAAGCATGAAATGATCCAGCAAATTGTCGACAGGGAGCATAGCTCTGTCGACCGTGCGGTGACTTATGCAACCGATACGGTGACATATTTCTTCTACCTTATTGCCGGCGCTAGCTCAATTATGGTTTTGGTTGGCTGGAACTCATTACGAGAGATCAAAGATAGGGTTCACTCGCTGGCAGATGAAGAGATATCAAAGCTGGTATCAGAGTACGAAAATCGACTGCACGCCATCGAGCAGCAATTGAATCAGAAAACACGCCACATTGAGGAGAACAGAGAAGAAATCGAACTCACTCAAGAGGTTCAGTCACTATGGCTGAGAGCAGGCCAGGACTCAAACCTGTCAAGCAGGATCGAGACCTACGATGAAATCTTGAAATTAAGGAGCGACGACTGCGAAGCACTAACCTACAAAGCAGACAGCGTTCTAGAACTTAATGAACCTCAGTGGGCCGCAAATCTCTGCCATCAAGCATTAAAAATCGACCCTGAAAACTGTCACGCATTTTATCAATTAGGATGCGCCTACACAGCAATGGGGCAATTTGACGATGCCATCAAGTATCTATCAGAGGCCTTAGAGCGAAAAGACAGCTACCGGGAAGAGGTATTAAATGATGAGGCGCTAATTCCTCTAAAAAACCTACCCGCGTTTCAAAGCCTTACAAGCTCAAGTGAATGATAAACAGGTTTGAGATAACATTTCCCTGATAAGCCAAAGCGGCAACAAAAAAGCCCCAGTTTATGGGGCTTCATTTGCATTCCTTTGTTATGAACGTTACTTTTTTACAGTAATAACGCCCTAGAACGGTATATCATCGTCAAAGTCATCCATTGGAGCTGGCGCTGAAGGCGCGGCATGATTAGGCGCTTGTTGTCCATACCCACCCTGCTGCGGTTGCTGATAGCCTTGCTGGGGAGCTGCTGGCTGCTGAGGCACAGACTGGGGCTGTGCTGCACGTTGTTGCGGTGCCGCTTGATGCTGTGGCGCACTCTGAGGCTGCTGAGCATACCCGCCCTGCTGTTGCTGATGCTGGTGTTGAGCAGGAGCAGAGTAACCACCCTGAGACTGATCTGCACCACCGCGGGAGTCGAGCATCTGCATCTCATTGGCAACAATCTCTGTGGTATAACGGTCTTGACCGCCCTGATCCTGCCACTTTCTAGTCTGCAATCGCCCTTCAAGATAAACCTTTGAGCCTTTCTTTAAGTACTCTTTTGCAATCTCAGCTAACCGGTTAAACAGAACGACACGGTGCCATTCAGTTTTTGGCACCATTTGCCCTGTATTTTTATCTTTGTAACTCTCATCAGTAGCAACACTTAAGTTCGTGATTGCGCTTCCCTGGGGAGTGTAACGAGTGTCGGGGTCATTTCCCAGATTACCAATTAGAATTACTTTGTTAATACCGCGTGCCATTTATATCTCCTAAATACTAGAACCCCATGGTTCATAGCTTTCAATTTTTTTATCACAGAGAACGACTCTGATCTGTGTGACAAATGCTAACAGAAAAGACCTCATTAGACATCAAAGCAACGAGGATTAATTGTGATCTTTAGCCAACTAACGCCATTAAATTGTCAGCACGTTTTGGCCATTTAAGCCCGTTAACCGTCTACAATACGCTTGAGTGAAAGACCTCTGCCTAGATTAAGACCTCAACGCATAGCGAAATGAGCTCAGGGCATGCTCATCCAGGTGAGCCTTATCCACTTTAAGGTAAGCAGCCTTCTCTTCAATCACAACCACCACATCCTCTACCCCTTTAATATTGGCAAGCTCATCCGATGCATTTTCTGCGTCAGACTCCGATAAAAGCGCGTTCAGCTTGAGGGTCAAACTTGTCGAATAGCTTGGCGTTCGCATCGTCAATGCTATAAAGAACCATATCCCTGCAAGCGCCGCAGATGCATAATAGATAACCTCTCCCCCCCACTCTGAAAGAACCCAGCCACCAACAGCCCCACCTAAAAATGCACCTAAAAACTGGCTAGTGGAGTAGATTCCCATAGCCGTCCCTCTTGCGCCCGCCGGGGCCTGCTTACTGACCAAAGACGGCAAGCTCGCTTCAAGTAAGTTAAAGGCCATAAAAAACACAAATAACGCAAACCAAATTGAGATTAGAGAACTCCCAGCCAAGGCAAGGAAGATGGAGCCTATTGCCAACTGCAAAATAGCGCCGACAAAGACTGTTTTTATTTTCCTTTTTTTCTCGCCAATAATGATAAACGGAACCATCGCAAAAAATGCTGTCACCATTACCGAAAGATACACCCACCAATGCTCCTGCCTGTCGAGTTGAGCGTCATTTACGAGCGATAACGGAACTGCGATAAAGAGAGCTGTCAAAATGAGGTGCAATAAGAATATTCCTACATCGAGCCTCAACAAGTCTGAGTTTCTCAAAAGCTCAAAAAACTCACCTCGCACAGCTCTTGTGTCCCTATGGCTGTGTGTTGTCACGGGCGTTGGCACAATCAGCAATACAATCGCAATCCCCGCTATTGCAAATATGGCGGTGAGCCAAAAAATTCCACTTAGGCCAAAAAAATCAGCAACTAATGGCCCTGCAACCAGCGCCACCGAGAATGAGAGCCCGATAGACATTCCAACAACAGCCATCGCTTTGGTTCGACTTTCATCTGTTGTAAGGTCACTCAGTAGGGCCATCAATACACTGGCAATAGCGCCTGCCCCCTGCAACAAGCGACCTGCTATCACCCCGTAAATACTTTCAGATGTCGCCGCTATAACGCTACCAGCACAAA
The DNA here is from genome assembly GCF_023650515.1 of Alkalimarinus coralli. NCBI lineage: Bacteria > Pseudomonadati > Pseudomonadota > Gammaproteobacteria > Alteromonadales > Alteromonadaceae > Alkalimarinus > Alkalimarinus coralli. The sequence continues at coordinate 4,570,343 of NZ_CP096016.1, read as the reverse complement.
AGATCAGCAGCCCGATTACAATCATTTTTTTTCGGCCGAACCGATCAGACAGCATGCCAAAAGGAACCTGAAATAACGCTTGCGTAAGGCCATAGCCCCCGATAGCAATACCAATCAGAACGCCACTTGAGCCTTCCAGTTCACCACCAAGCAAAACAAACACAGGCAGAACCATAAACAGGCCAAGCATACGCATCGCATACAAAAGCGCGAGAGAAAATACGGAACGTTTTTCGCTGACGTTCATTAAGGTCGCTACTCCGAGCAAAAGAAATGGGGTTGTGATTTTACAGGGGTGGCATTTTAACAAAATGATCTACATCGTGCAGACAAAATATATTGCAAGTTAACTTTGAGACCTTTCCCTTTTACACAGTATAATCACCCTCTTTTTCAAAATAATTGGCTATTATGGATAAAATTCTTGTTCGCGGAGCTCGCACTCATAACCTTAAGAATATTGATCTCGAAATACCAAGAGATAAGCTTATCGTCATAACAGGGCTGTCAGGCTCAGGAAAATCCTCGCTCGCATTTGACACGCTCTACGCCGAAGGACAACGAAGGTACGTAGAGTCATTATCAACCTATGCCCGCCAGTTTTTGTCGATGATGGAGAAGCCTGATGTTGACCATATAGAGGGGCTCTCCCCGGCAATTTCCATCGAGCAGAAATCTACGTCTCATAACCCCCGTTCGACCGTAGGCACGATAACCGAAATCTACGATTACCTGAGGCTTCTTTTTGCCCGTGCAGGCGAGCCAAGATGTCCGGATCACGACGAGCCACTTGAAGCACAAACCATTAGCCAAATGGTTGACCAAGTCATGGCTCAGGAAGAAGATCTAAAGCTGATGATGCTCGCTCCAGTCGTCAAAAACCGAAAGGGCGAGCACCACCATATCTTCCAGGAGCTTCGCAGCCAAGGTTTCATCAGGGCCCGTATCGATGGAATCGTTTCTGACCTGGACGATACCCCCGATCTGGAAAAGAATAAAAAGCACACCATTGAAGTTGTGATAGACCGATTTAAGGTGCGGGAAGGTATTGAACAGAGACTCGCTGAGTCATTTGAAACCTGTATTGGGCTTACCGACGGTATTGCACTGGTTGCCCCCATGGAGGGACAAGGAGAAGAACTAATATTCTCTGCTCGATTTGCCTGTCCGCACTGTGGTTATGCAATAAGCGAGTTAGAGCCAAGAATTTTTTCTTTCAACAATCCAGCTGGCGCCTGCCCAACTTGCGACGGCTTAGGGGTTAAACAGTTCTTTGACACCCAAAAACTGGTAAAAAACCCAGAACTCACTCTTGCTGAGGGAGCCATTAAAGGCTGGGACAGGCGAACCGTTTACTATTACCAAATGCTAACCAGTCTAGCCGAGCATTACGATGTCGACCTGGATCAACCGTTTGAACAGCTACCTGAATCGTTTCGCCAAACGGTTTTATATGGCAGCGGCAATGAGAAAGTCTCCTTCAATTACGTAAATACCCGCGGCGATATAGTGCAGCGCCAACACCCTTTTGAAGGGGTGATGCCTAATATGGAGAGACGGTATCGCGAAACAGAGTCTCAAATGGTGCGAGATGATTTATCCAAACTACTAACACATAAATCATGCCCGGATTGCCATGGCTCAAGGCTTAAAAAAGCCGCAAGACACGTATTTGTGAAAGATAAAAAGCTACCTGACATTACAGAAATGCCCGTTGGCCAAGCATACGAGTATTTTTCTACATTAACATTGGAAGGTCGCAGAGGTGAAATTGCGGCCAAAATACTGGCAGAAATCCAGCTAAGGCTTCAGTTTCTAGTCAACGTAGGATTAGACTATTTAACATTAGACCGCAGTGCAGACACACTTTCGGGAGGAGAAGCCCAGAGAATTAGACTGGCAAGCCAAATAGGCGCTGGCCTGGTTGGCGTCATGTATATATTGGATGAACCCTCGATCGGATTACATCAACGTGATAATGACCGCCTGCTAAAAACCCTTACTCACCTGCGAGACCTGGGTAATACCGTTATAGTCGTAGAGCATGATGAAGACGCGATACGTCTCGCGGACTATGTAATCGACATAGGGCCAGGTGCTGGCGTGCATGGTGGTCAAGTCATAGCAGCCGGAACCCCTGCTGAGGTGATGGCAAATCAAAACTCCATTACCGGTCAGTACCTATCAGGCGGCAAAAGTATTGCGATTCCAAGCAACCGCGTTCCCTATGACAAAAAGAAAACTCTCAAGCTAAGCGGTGCGACAGGAAACAACTTAAATAGTGCCGACTTGACCATCCCTCTAGGCTTATTGACCTGTATAACAGGGGTATCTGGGTCGGGTAAATCTACGCTGATCAATGGCACACTTTACCCGATAGCCGCGACAGCTCTAAATAAAGCGACAACGCTATCCATACAGCCGCACAAGAAGATCGAAGGGCTCGAACAGCTGGACAAGGTCATCGATATCGACCAAAGCCCAATTGGAAGAACGCCTAGATCAAACCCTGCCACTTACACCGGCCTATTCACACCCATAAGAGAGCTTTATGCAGGCACGCACGAAGCAAGGTCTAGAGGCTATAAGCCAGGTCGTTTCAGCTTCAATGTAAAAGGGGGCCGCTGCGAAGCTTGCCAGGGTGATGGCGTTATCAAGGTTGAAATGCACTTTTTACCTGATGTCTATGTCCCTTGCGATAGCTGCAAGGGCAAACGATATAACCGGGAGACTCTCGACATAAAGTATAAAGGAAAAAGTATACACGAGGTCTTAGAGCTTACCGTAGAAGATGCCAGGGAGTTCTTTGATTCGGTCCCCTTTCTAGCCAAAAAGCTTCAAACTCTCATCGATGTGGGCTTATCATATATCAGGCTAGGACAAAGCGCTGTTACTCTCTCGGGCGGCGAAGCACAACGAGTTAAACTGGCGAAAGAGCTGTCAAAAAGAGATACCGGGAAGACGCTTTATATATTAGACGAACCGACAACGGGCCTTCATTTCTACGATATACAACAACTTCTGAATGTACTGCACAGGCTTCGGGAACACGGCAATACGATTGTGGTCATCGAGCACAACCTGGACGTTGTTAAAACTGCCGACTGGATTGTTGATCTAGGCCCCGAAGGCGGAACAGGGGGAGGAAACATAATTGGAGAGGGAACGCCTGAAGATATTGCGAGAATAGATGCCTCACACACCGGCCGTTTCCTTAAAGAACTACTGTCAAAGCCCTCTATTAGTAATTAGAGGCCAACGCAGTAACCCAATTCCAGAAATTGGAAATTAGAACGTAAAAAGCCGGCTGATTAGCCGGCTTTTTTAGGAGTCTAACAACGAATTATTCTTCGTCGTCACTCTCTACTTCGACTGGGCGATCTACAAGCTCGACATAAGCCATAGGTGCGCTATCTCCAGCACGCAAGCCACACTTGAGGATACGAATGTATCCACCAGGACGGCTCTCGTAGCGAGGACCTAACTCGTTGAACAACTTAGCAACGGCTTCGTTGCTACGCAGTCTTGCAAAGGCCAAACGACGATTAGCTACTGTATCTTTTTTAGCCAATGTAATTAAAGGCTCTGCTACTGTGCGTAACTCTTTTGCCTTAGGCAAAGTTGTTTTGATCAGCTCATGCTCTACTAACGATGAAGTCATGTTACGGAACATGGCTTTTCGATGTGAGCTATTGCGATTAAATTTACGACCACTTTTACGATGACGCATTTCTCTAATTCCTTACCTGATTACCCTGAGGTTAGCCACCCAGTACCCTGTCATCACCCTTCAAACTGGCTGGAGGCCAGTTCTCGAGACGCATACCCAGAGAGAGACCACGAGATGCCAAAACATCTTTAATCTCTGTAAGTGACTTCTTACCTAAATTAGGTGTTTTAAGAAGTTCTACCTCAGTACGCTGAATCAGGTCACCAATGTAGTATATGTTCTCGGCCTTCAAGCAGTTAGCAGAACGAACAGTCAGCTCAAGATCGTCAACTGGACGAAGAAGTATTGGATCAACTTCTTCCTCTTCCTCAACTTGCTCAGGCTCCTTCTCGTTATCAAAGTTAACGAACACCGACAATTGTTGTTGCAAGATGGTAGCTGCACGACGAATTGATTCTTCAGGATCAATCGTACCGTTTGTTTCCAAATCGATAACCAACTTATCCAAATCAGTACGCTGCTCTACACGAGCTCTCTCAACAGAGTAAGCTACGCGAAGAACTGGACTGAAAGAAGAGTCTAACTGCAATCTTCCGATTGCTCGCGTTTCGTCATCACCAGAAGCGCGCTGATCAGCAGGCTCATAGCCTCGACCAAGCATCACTTTCAGCTTCATGTTAATTTCGCCAGCCGCTCCCAAGTGACATATCACATGGTCTGGATTAGCGATTTCGACATCATGATCTAACTGAATATCACTTGCCAACACTGGGCCTTCGCCCTTTTTGGTCAACGTCAATGTTGCTTCTTCACGGCTATGCATAGTGATAGCCAAACCTTTAAGGTTTAGAAGGATTTCAATAACGTCTTCCTGAACACCTTCAATAGCACTGTATTCATGAAGTACGCCGTCAATCTCTGCTTCAACAACAGCACTACCTGGCATTGAAGACAGCAAAATACGACGCAGAGCACTACCTAATGTATGTCCAAACCCTCGTTCTAAAGGCTCTAAGATAACCTTAGCGTGCGTTGGGTTAATTTCCTGTACTTCAATGTTACGAGGATTCAAGAATTCATTTACTGAACGCTGCATAAACGGCCCTATTCGCTCTATTGTTCTGCTTAAACCTTACTTGGAGTAAAGTTCCACGATCAAGTTTTCGTTGATTTCAGCGGACAAGTCCGAACGCTCTGGCGCGGACTTGAACGTACCGACCAATTTGCTCGAATCAACTTCTACCCACTCAACCGGTGCACGGTTTGCTGCCAACTCAACTGCATTCTTTATACGCAGCTGGTTTTTCGCTTTTTCACGCACACTTACAACGTCACCTGCAGCTACTTGATAAGAGGCAATGTTAACCACCTTATCATTTACAAGAATACTCTTATGAGATACCAACTGACGCGCTTCAGCACGAGTTGAACCGAATCCCATACGGTACACTACGTTATCAAGACGCCGCTCCAAGATTTGAAGAAGGTTTTCACCCGCTGCACCTTTACGGCGAGCAGCTTCTTTATAGTAACCACGAAACTGTTTTTCCAGAACGCCATATGTACGACGAACTTTCTGTTTTTCTCTTAACTGTAAACCGTATTCCGACAAACGTGCTCTGCGCGCGCCGTGTTGTCCTGGAGGGGTTTCAACATTACATTTTGAATCAAGCGCACGAGCGCCACTCTTCAAAAATAAATCTGTCCCTTCACGACGAGACAGTTTACATTTTGGACCAATATAACGTGCCATTTACTGTCTCCTTGATTATACGCGACGCTTTTTAGGCGGGCGGCACCCATTGTGTGGAATAGGAGTCACATCAATAATACTAGTGATCTTATATCCGCAAGAGTTGAGTGCCCGAACAGCGGACTCACGTCCTGGCCCAGGACCTTTAACCATAACATCTAGGTTTTTTAGGCCGTATTCAGCAGCCGCTTTACCGGCTCTTTCAGCTGCTACCTGCGCAGCAAAAGGTGTACTCTTACGTGAACCACGGAAACCTGAACCACCTGCGGTAGCCCAAGACAATGCATTGCCTTGACGGTCTGTAATGGTCACGATCGTGTTATTGAATGAGGCGTGAATGTGCGCCATTCCATCAACAACAGTCTTTTTCACCTTCTTACGGGTACGTGTACCTGGCTTAGCCATTCCTGTATCCTATTATTTACGAATCGGTTTGCGAGGGCCTTTACGGGTTCTAGCATTGGTCTTACTACGCTGACCGCGCACAGGCAAGCTGTGACGGTGACGCAGACCACGGTAGCAACCAAGATCCTTCAAACGCTTAATGTTCATTTGTACTTCACGACGCAAATCACCCTCAACAGTCATGCTGGTGAGTTCATTACGTATTGCATCCAACTGCTCTTCGGTTAAATCTTTAACCTTGGCAGTCGTTTTAACGCCAGTAGCGTCGCAAAGCTTGTTTGCTGTAGTTCTACCAACACCATATATATAGGTCAGGGAGATAACAGCGTGTTTATTGTCGGGTATATTGACACCGGCTATACGAGCCATCTATCTTACTCCGCGTTTAACGCATTGCTATTAAGGGAACATCATAAAAAAGGCGCAAAATAATAACGCTTGATCAATAATAAATCAAGCGTTATTTATTCACACTTTTTTAGCAAAAAGGGTTTTAGCCTTGACGCTGCTTATGACGTGGTTCTGTGCAAATGACTCTTACTGCGCCATTGCGACGGATTATTTTACAGTTACGGCAAATTTTCTTTACCGATGCGCGCACTTTCATGATACGACTCCAATTTGAGCTGCACTATTTGAGGCTCTCTACCTCAACTACACCTTTTTAAGGTTAGATTTTTTCATGAGGGACTCATACTGGTGAGACATCAGATGAGACTGAACTTGAGCCATAAAGTCCATCACGACCACAACTACAATCAGCAACGAGGTACCCCCGAAATAAAACGGGACATTCCAAGCCACGACTAGAAATTGCGGAAGGAGAGCAACCGCTGTTATATAAAGTGCACCAAACAACGTTAAACGAGTCAGGACACTATCTATATAACGAGCAGTTTGCTCGCCTGGTCGAATACCAGGAACAAACGCTCCCGATTTCTTAAGGTTTTCAGCGACTTCTTTCGGGTTATACATTAACGCCGTATAAAAGAAGCAGAAAAATACCACAGCTATAGCGAACAGTAAAATATATAGCGGCTGGCTGGGGGCTAACGCCTGAGAAAAATCAGACAACCACTCCATCCCTTCACCTTTACCAAACCATTGCCCCAAAGATGCGGGGAACAACAGAATACTAGAAGCAAATATGGGGGGAATAACACCAGCCATATTCACCTTAAGTGGAAGGTGACTTGATTGCTGCGCATATACTTTTCGGCCTTGCTGACGTTTTGCGTAATTTACAGTGATGCGGCGCTGGCCGCGCTCCATAAATACTACAAACGCAACAATAGCTATAGCAAAAAAACCAATTAACAACAGCGCGAGAATATTAATCTCACCCTGCCTGGCTTGCTCGAACGACTGACCAAATGCACCTGGTAAACCGGCCACGATTCCGGCGAAAATCAACAAGGAGATACCGTTTCCAATCCCTCTCTCAGTAATTTGCTCACCAAGCCACATCAAAAAGATCGCGCCGCTTACAAATGTCGCTACAGCAACAAAGTAAAAGCTAAAGGTATCTGTAAAGGTCACCCCTTGAGAGGCTAACCCTACCGACATACCCATCGCCTGAACCGTTGCAAGCACTACGGTAGCATAGCGGGTGTACTGGCTTATCTTACGACGGCCAGATTCACCTTCTTTTTTGAGCTGTTCAAGCTGAGGACTCACCACCGTCATAAGCTGCATGATGATAGACGCAGAAATATATGGCATGATCCCAAGAGCAAAAATACTCATTCTCTCAAGAGCGCCACCAGAAAACATGTTGAACAAGCTCAAAATAGTTCCTTGATTTTGTTCAAATAGCGCTGCCAATCTATCGGGATTAATTCCAGGTACGGGAATGTGAGCACCGACGCGATAGATAACTATCGCGACGAACACAAACCACAACCTGGATTTTAATTCTGCAAAGCCGCTAGCCGCACCGGCCGGTAGTGATCCTGTCTTAGCCATTTAGTCCTCGACTTTTCCGCCTGCAGCAGTAATCGCTTCGCGTGCACCTTTGGTAACACCCAAACCTTGAATAGTAACTGCTTTAGTTAACTCTCCAGATAAGAATACTTTCGCTGTCTTGGTATCTCTTCTAACGAGGTTTGCATTTTTTAATGCATCCAGATCGATAACATCGACATCTAAAGTAGCAAGCTCACTCAAACGAATTTCAGCAGCAAATGCTGATTTTCTTGACGTAAAACCAAACTTTGGCAAACGTCTCTGCAATGGCTGTTGACCACCCTCGAAACCAGCTGGCACGGTACCACCAGATCTAGATTTTAGACCCTTGTGACCACGACCACAGGTTTTGCCCAAACCACTACCAATACCGCGACCAACACGCTTGGCTGCTTTCTTTGTACCGGGAGCAGAACTTAATGAATTAAGACGCATCTTATTCTCCCTCGACCTTAACCATATAATTTACTTTATTGATCATTCCGCGAACTGAAGGAGTATCCTCAACTTCTACAGTATGACCAATACGACGTAGTCCAAGACCTGCTACACATGCCTGATGCTTTGGTAGTCGGCCAATCGTGCTACGAGTTAATGTAACTTTGATTGTCTTAGCCTTAGCCATGGTCTTATCCTACAATATCTTCTACTGATTTCCCGCGCTTAGCAGCAATAGATTCTGGAGACTGCATCGCCTTCAAACCATTTACAGTAGCGCGAACAACGTTTACCGGGTTAGTTGAACCGTAACATTTAGCCAATACGTTCTGAACACCAGCAACTTCCAATACTGCACGCATTGCGCCACCGGCGATAACACCAGTACCTTCAGATGCTGGCTGCATGTATACCTTAGATGCTCCGTGACGTGCTTTAATTGGGTACTGAAGCGTAGTTCCGTTTAGGGCAACGTCGACCATGTTTTTACGTGCGGCATCCATAGCTTTTTGAATAGCAACTGGAACTTCTCTTGCCTTACCGCGGCCAAAGCCAACTCGACCGTTTCCATCACCAACCACTGTTAAAGCTGTGAAGCCAAAAATTCGACCACCCTTAACAACTTTAGCTACGCGGTTAACCTGTACCAGCTTTTCCTGAAGTTCAGGCGCCTTTTGTTCATTAACACTCATTGCTGACACCCCTTAGAATTCCAGTCCGCTTTCACGCGCCGCATCGGCTAACGCCTTAACGCGACCGTGGTATTTATAACCCGAACGATCAAAAGCTACCTGTGTAACACCTGCGGCTTTAGCGCGCTCAGCGATTAGCTTTCCGACTTTTCCTGCGGCTTCAACATTTCCAGTTGAACCATCTTTAAGCTCTTTCTCAACTGTTGAAGCTGAAGCTAGTACCTTACTGCCATCAGCAGAAAGTACCTGAGCGTACATATGCTGAGGAGTGCGATGTACCGATAAACGGGTTGCACCCAACTCCCTGATTTTAAAACGCGTACTGCGCGCTCTACGTTCTCTTGATTCTTTCTTTGCGCTCATAGTGTTACCTACTTCTTCTTAGCCTCTTTACGCCTTACATTCTCGTCCGAATAACGAACACCTTTACCTTTGTAAGGCTCTGGCGGACGGAAGGCTCGAATTTCTGCTGCAACCTGGCCAATCTTCTGCTTATCGATACCCTTAAGTACGATTTCAGTCTGCGTTGGCATTTCTGCAGAAATACCCTCTGGAAGCTCATACTCAACAGGGTGAGAGAAACCTAACGTAAGGTTTATCTTTTTGCCTTGAACCTGAGCCCTGTAACCAACACCGATTAGTTGCAGTTTTTTCTCAAATCCTTGGCTAACACCAACAACCATGTTGTTGACTAGAGCGCGTGCAGTACCTGCCTGTGCACGAGACGCTTTGGCTCCATCGCGCGCAGCAAACGTTATAACATTCTCTTCTTGCTTAACTTCAACTGCTGAATGCACATTTAAAGAGAGTGCACCTTTACTACCTTTTACTTCGATTTCTTGCCCGTCCAACTTCACCTGAGTTCCAGATGGCAGTTCGACAGGAGAATTAGCAACTCTTGACATGACTACCTCCTAGAATACGGTACAGATGACTTCACCACCGATACCTGCCTCTCGAGCAGCGCTATCAGTCATAACGCCTTTTGATGTTGAAATAATCGCAACACCTAAACCACCAGAGACCTTCGGTAACTCATCCACGCTCTTATACTGACGCAGACCCGGACGACTGACGCGTTTGATCGCCTCAATAACCGGCTTTCCATCGAAATATTTTAGCTCTATAGTTAATGTAGGCTTAGCCTCAGCATCAACACCAAAATCTTCTATAAAACCTTCTTTCTTAAGCACTTCGGCTAAAGACACCTTCATTTTTGATGAAGGCATAGAGACAGAGGCCTTTTCAGCCAACTGTCCATTACGAATACGCGTAAACATATCCGCAAGTGTATCTTGCATACTCATTTGTATGAGACTCCTGCTCTTTTTAGTTGTGCAGCGGAAAGAGAGCGACACTATACACTAGCTGCCGCTCTCAGAAAACCGCTTACCAACAGTGAATTACCAGCTAGCTTTCTTCAAGCCAGGGACATCACCGTTCATACCGTATTCGCGTAACTTTATGCGAGACAACTTAAACTTACGATATACACCATGTGGACGACCAGTAACCTGACAACGGTTACGAAGTCTACAAGGGCTTGCATTACGTGGTAGTTTTTGCAATTTAACTTGCGCATCCCAACGATCGTCATCAGACGTATTAGGATTTGCAATAATCGCCTTTAGCTCGGCACGCTTTTCAGCAAACTTTGCTACAGTTTTCTCGCGCTTTAGTTCACGCATTTTCATCGATATTTTTGCCATGATTCCTTACCTTATTTCTTAAAGGGGAAATTAAAGGCTTTCAGCAATGAACGGCCTTCTTCATCCGTCTTAGCTGAAGTAGTAATCGTGATATCGAGACCTCTAATCTTATCCACTTTATCGTAATCGATTTCAGGGAAAATGATCTGCTCTCGAACACCCATGCTGTAGTTTCCACGACCATCGAACGACTTAGGATTTAAGCCTCGGAAATCCCTAACTCGAGGAATAGCAACATCAACTAATCTCTCGAAAAATTCCCACATACGATCGCCGCGAAGAGTTACCTTACAACCAATTGGGTAGCCTTCACGAATTTTAAAGCCTGCTACGGACTTTTTCGCCTTTGTGATTACAGGCTTTTGACCCGCAAGCTTTTCCATATCCGCCACAGCGTTATCGATCTGCTTTTTATCACCTAAAGCTTCACCAACACCCATATTGAGTGTGATTTTTTCTATCTTCGGTACCTGCATAACGCTTTTGTAAGCGAACTCACTTTGCAGAGCAGGCATCACCGATTTTTGATACACTTCTTTCATTCTAGGCATAATAACCACCTGCAAGCGTTAGCTGCCGATAACCTCGTTATTCGACTTATAGACACGGACTTTAGCGCCATCTTCCAAGACTTTAAAGCCAACCCTATCCGCCTTGTTTGTAGCTGAGTTAAATATAGCTACATTTGAAGCTTGTATTGGTGCTTCCTTCTCGACGATACCGCCTGGAGTGCCCAACATAGGATTTGGCTTGGTGCTTCGCTTTATCATGTTTATACCTGATACAACGACACGACCATCTTGCAGAACGCGGACAATTTTGCCGCGCTTGCCTTTGTCCTTGCCCGCTATGACGATCACTTCATCGTCACATTTGATCTTTTTCATAACCGGCCTCTCATTCTTAAAGCACTTCAGGTGCTAAAGAAACAATCTTCATGTACTTCTCACCACGCAACTCTCGAGTCACAGGGCCAAAAATACGAGTACCAATAGGTGCATCCTGCTGATTAAGCAATACTGCAGCGTTACCATCGAAACGAATCAATGATCCGTCTGGACGACGAACGCCTTTGCGAGTACGTACTACGACAGCATTTAGGACCTGACCTTTTTTAACTTTACCGCGAGGAATTGCTTCCTTTACGGTAACTTTTATTACGTCGCCAATTCGAGCGTAGCGTCTATGTGAACCACCCAGTACCTTGATACACATAACGCGACGAGCACCACTGTTATCTGCGACGTCTAGCATCGATTCAGTTTGAATCATCACTTTTCTCCAAAACTAACCAATGTGCCTTTTAGACAAGACTCCCCAAGAGGGCGAATTACACTTTAGAAGCACTCTCGACAATCTCGACTAACTTCCAGCACTTCGTCTTAGATAAAGGACGACTCTCCTGGATAGTTACTGTATCGCCGATATTACACTCATTGTTTTCGTCATGAGCATGAAGCTTGGTTGAACGCTTCACGTATTTTCCGTATATCGGATGCTTTACGCGTCGCTCAATCAAGACAGTGATGGACTTATCCATCTTATCACTCACGACCTTACCGCTTAGCATGCGAGCATTAGATGCAGCTTCAGTCATTTTAGTTACCTGCCTTTTGATTCAACACTGTTTTTACACGAGCGATGTCGCGCCTAACGTTGCGAAGAAGGTGACCTTGATTAAGTTGACCAGTAGACTTACGCATGCGCAAGTTAAACTGCTCTTTCAACAAGCTCATCAACTCTGTGTTCAGCTCTTCAACTGATTTTTCACGCAATTCATTCGCTTTCATTACATCACCGTCCTCGAAACAAATGTTGTAGGAACAGGTAATTTGGCTGTTGCCAGCGTAAATGCTTCACGAGCAAGCTCTTCAGAAACACCTTCAATCTCAAACAACATACGGCCGGGTTGAATCTGGCAAATCCAGTATTCTACATTACCTTTACCCTTACCCTGACGAACTTCAAGCGGCTTCTGTGTAATAGGTTTATCTGGAAAAACACGAATCCAGATCTTACCAGTACGCTTAACTTGACGAGAGATCGTTCTACGAGCAGATTCAATCTGACGCGCAGTAATTCGACCTCTACCTGTCGCCTTTAGGCCAAACTCTCCAAAGCTAACTTTGCTTCCTCGTTGGGCCAGGCCGCGGTTACGGCCCTTTTGCATTTTACGAAATTTGGTACGTTTCGGTTGCAACATATTATGGCCCCTTACCTCGAAGCTTTAGAAGCTTTCTTCTTAGGCGCTTCTTTTTCGGCTCGTACCTGTTCAATACCGCCTAAAATTTCGCCTTTGAAGATCCAAACTTTCACACCAATGATACCGTAGGTAGTTGATGCTTCGTGAGTTGCGTAATCGATATCAGCTCGTAAAGTATGCAGAGGAACCCTGCCTTCACGATACCATTCTGAACGCGCAATTTCTGCACCACCCAAACGGCCACCCACCTGAATTTTGATTCCCTTAGCGCCTTGACGCATAGCGTTTTGAACTGCACGCTTCATGGCACGGCGGAACATAACTCGACGCTCCAGTTGGTTTGCTACACTCGCAGCCACCAATTTAGCATCAAGATCAGGTTTTCTGATTTCTTCAATGTTGATGTGCACAGGCACACCCATCATTTCACTAATTTGTCTACGCAACTTGTCTACATCTTCACCCTTCTTACCGATAACAATCCCTGGACGGGCGGTATGAATGGTAATGCGTGCATTTTGCGCAGGACGTTCGATTACAATTTTGCTTACTGACGCTTTTGAAAGACGCTCAAGCAAAAACTCTCGCACCTCAATATCATTCAGCAAGTTATTAGCATAATCTGCTTTTTCTGCGTACCAGATCGAGTTGTGGTCTTTCACAATACCCAGTCTGATACCAGTAGGATGTACCTTTTGACCCATCTTAGTATCTCCTAGTTATCAGCGACCATGACCGTAATATGGCATGTACGTTTCAGTATACGGTCAGCTCGACCCTTAGCACGTGGCCTGATTCGCTTCATCGTAGTCGCTTCATCAACAAAGATAGTAGAGACTTTCAAATCATCGACATCTAAACCGTCGTTATGCTCAGCATTCGCAATTGCGGACTCGAGCACTTTTTTAATCAAATGTGCAGCTTTTTTAGGGCTGAACGTCAAAATATTCAGGGCGTCCTCAACGGCTTTTCCGCGAACCTGGTCTGCGACCAAGCGCGCTTTCTGAGCAGATAGGTTAGCACCCTTTAATTTAGCGGCTACTTCCATCTCAATTACCTCTAAGCTCTACCGTTTTTTGGCTTTTTTATCTGCCGCATGCCCACGATACGTGCGGGTTGCTGCAAATTCGCCCAATTTATGGCCAACCATATCTTCTGTAACAAACACTGGAACGTGTTGACGCCCATTGTGTACAGCGATGGTCAAGCCAATCATCTCTGGAAATATTGTTGAACGACGAGACCAAGTCTTAATTGGTTTCTTGTCCTTTTTCTCCAGAGCTGTTTCTACCTTCTTTAACAAATGCAGGTCTATAAAAGGACCTTTCTTCAAAGAACGTGACACAGCGTAATCCTCATACTATTAATTACTTGGCCGATCGACGACGCACTATCATCTTATCAGTACGTTTGTTTTTGCGAGTTTTATGCCCTTTGGTCGGAACACCCCAAGGTGTTACTGGATGACGTCCGCCAGAGGTTCTCCCTTCACCACCACCATGTGGATGGTCAACTGGGTTCATAACAACACCACGCACTGTTGGCCTTACACCGCGCCAACGTGATGCACCCGCTTTACCTAACTGCCGCAAGCTGTGCTCACTGTTAGACACTTCACCCAAGGTTGCACGACACTCTGACAACACTTTACGCATCTCACCTGAACGCAAACGCAAAGTTGCATAAGCACCTTCACGTGCGACCAATTGAGCGTAAGTACCAGCGCTACGAGCAATCTGAGCACCCTTACCAGGTTTAAGCTCTATACAGTGAATAACACTACCCACAGGTATATTTCGCATTGGTAAAGTACTACCTACTTTAATAGGGGCATCTTCTCCTGAGCGAACTTCATCCCCTGCTTTAACACCCTTAGGAGCGATAATATAACGTCGCTCACCATCAAGGTATTTCAGCAGAGCAATATGCGCAGAACGGTTTGGATCGTATTCAATACGCTCAACCACAGATGGGATACCATCTTTGTTCCGCTTAAAGTCTACAATTCTGTATTGCTGCTTATGACCACCACCGATATGACGAGTAGTGATGCGACCGTTATTATTACGGCCACCAGACTTCGATTTCTTTTCTACCAACGGCGCATAAGGACGCCCCTTATGTAGGTCAGGATGATAAACCTTAACTACATGACGACGACCGGGAGACGTTGGTTTAGTTTTTACGACTGGCATAGTACGACCCCTACTTACTCGACATCCATAAAGTCGATATCCTGACCTTCCGCTAATCTAACATAAGCTTTTTTAGTATCTTTACGCTTACCTAGACCACGAACCGTGCGCTTAGTCTTGCCTTTAAGATTGGATACCTGAACACCTTCAACCTTGACTTCAAAAAGCGTCTCGACCGCTTTTTTGATTTCTGCCTTGGTTGAGTCAGTAGCCACTCGAAAAACAACTTGACCAGACTCAGCTGCTAGAGATGCCTTTTCAGAAACAAGAGGTCCTAGCAATACTTTATAAATACGCTCTTCGTTCATCCCAGCATCTCCTCAATCTTCTTAAGCGCCGACACAGTCACTACAACTTTGTCATACGCTACGAGACTTACAGGATCAACTCCAACAACGTCACGAACATCAACACTTGGAATATTGCGAGATGCAAGATACAAGTTTTCTTCTACGTTTTCAGAGATGATCAAAGCACTCTCAAGACCCAAGTCTTTCATCTTTGCAGTAAAAGCTTTTGTCTTAGGTGTTTCTGCAGTCATTTCTTCCACAACAACAAGACGATCCTGGCGAACCAATTCAGAGTAAATTGAGCGAAGCGCTCCGCGATACATCTTCTTATTGACTTTCTGACCATGATCCTGTGGCTTTGCAGCAAATGTAACACCACCTGAACGCCAAATAGGACTACGAATAGTTCCCGCTCGAGCACGACCAGTACCCTTTTGACGCCAAGGCTTCTTACCACCACCACGAACTTCAGATCTAGTTTTCTGCCCTCGAGTCCCCTGACGAGCACCCGCCAAATAGGCAGTAACAACTTGATGAACTAAAGTTTCATTATACTCTCCAGCAAAAGTTGCGTCTGATACAGACACAGTCCCTTTACCAGAACCAGCGATTGTTAATTCCATCGTATCTCCCCTTAGGCCTTAACTGCAGGCTTGACCACTACGTCACCGCCAGTTGCACCAGGAACCGCACCCCTAACCAAGATCAGGCCACGCTCCTCATCAACACGCACAACTTCCAGATTCTGAACAGTAGACTGTTCATTACCCATTTGGCCTGCCATTTTCTTGCCTTTTATTACACGCCCCGGGGTCTGACACTGACCGATTGAACCAGGTGCCCGGTGAGACAAAGAGTTACCGTGAGTAGCATCTTGCATGCTGAAGTTCCAACGCTTAACACCGCCCTGAAACCCCTTACCCTTTGAATTACCAGTCACATCAACTATTTGACCAGCTTCAAAGAGAGACACTGAAAATTGATCACCCGCCTTAAGCTCTTCACCTTCAGACTCTGCAAGACGAAATTCAATAAGACCACGACCCGCTTCAACACTTGCTTTCGCATAGTGACCAGCAGCCGCTTTAGTAACGAGAGACGCACGACGCGAACCATAAGCTACCTGCACTGCACGATAGCCATCCACTTCGTTTGTTTTAACTTGAGTGACGCGATTATCTTCAACTTCGATAACCGTCACAGGGACAGACTGACCCTCATCTGTAAAGATACGAGTCATACCAGCCTTACGGCCGATTAAACCAATTGCCATTTTTCACCTCAAAGTGTACGGGGCTTTAACCCTCTATGGCCCTACATCCGTAGTTACACTCACCGGTTTTACCCGGCTGAAATTAACCTAAGCTAATCTGGACATCAACACCAGCAGCTAGATCAAGTTTCATAAGCGCATCTACAGTTTTTTCTGTAGGTTCCACAATATCCAATAAACGTTTATGTGTACGAATTTCGTACTGGTCTCTAGCATCTTTATTAACATGCGGAGAAACCAAGATAGTAAAACGCTCTTTTCTTGTAGGCAGAGGGATAGGTCCACGAACCTGCGCACCAGTTCTCTTTGCCGTGTCTACGATTTCTTGCGTAGACTGATCAATCAGGCGGTAGTCAAAAGCCTTTAGCCTGATTCTGATTTTTTGACTCTGCATTGGATCAGAACTCCAGTTCCAAACTTATAAATTTAAGCTGTCACCTTATAAAAAGGAGCCGCATTGTACGGTTTACAATCAACCGTGTCAAGCATAGCCTAAATACAAACAAAAAGGGCTGCTTACGCAGCCCTTTTCTTATCTATAAGATTATCGATTATTCAATAATCTTAGCAACAACACCAGCTCCAACTGTACGTCCACCTTCACGGATTGCGAAGCGTAGACCTTCTTCCATCGCGATAGGCGCGATCAAAGTAGCAGTCAACTGAACGTTATCACCAGGCATTACCATCTCGATACCTTCTGGCAACTCACAAGCACCAGTTACATCAGTAGTACGGAAGTAAAACTGTGGACGGTAACCTTTAAAGAATGGAGTGTGACGACCACCCTCATCTTTACTCAAGATGTACACTTCTGCTTCGAACTGAGTGTGAGGAGTAACAGAACCAGGAACCGCAAGAACCTGACCACGCTCTACCTCTTCACGCTTAGTACCACGCAAAAGAACACCAACGTTCTCACCTGCACGACCTTCGTCAAGCAGCTTACGGAACATCTCAACACCAGTACAAGTAGACTTCAAAGTATCCTTAAGACCGATGATTTCAATTTCATCACCAACTTTAACAATACCACGCTCTACTCGACCAGTTACAACAGTACCACGACCAGAGATAGAGAATACATCTTCAACAGGCATCAAGAATGGCTGATCGATTGCACGCTCTGGCTCAGGGATGTACTCATCAAGAGTTTCAACCAACTTCTTAACAGCCGAAGTACCAAGCTCGTTGTCGTCCTGGCCATTTAGTGCCATCAATGCAGAACCCGCAATGATTGGAGTGTCGTCTCCAGGGAATTCGTACTGATCAAGAAGCTCACGAAGCTCCATTTCAACCAATTCTAGCATTTCGTTGTATTCTTCAGTTCCTACACCACCACAATCTTCAGCAAGAAGATCAGCTTTGTTTAGGAATACAACAACGAAAGGTACACCAACCTGACGTGAAAGCAGGATGTGCTCACGAGTCTGTGGCATTGGGCCATCAGTTGCACCACAAACCAGAATAGCGCCATCCATCTGAGCAGCACCAGTGATCATGTTTTTAACATAATCGGCGTGCCCAGGGCAGTCAACGTGCGCGTAGTGACGAGTCGGAGAATCATACTCTACGTGCGAAGTCGCAATTGTAATACCACGCTCTCTTTCTTCTGGCGCGTTATCAATACCGTCAAACGCAACAGACTCACCACCCCAAACTTCAGCACATACGCGAGTCAGAGCAGCCGTCAAAGTAGTTTTACCATGGTCAACGTGACCGATAGTACCAACGTTTACGTGTGGTTTGGAACGCTCAAATTTTTCTTTTGCCACGATTACACCTCGTAATTCTCTAAGTTTTTGACATTAAGACTTATTAATAATTGCTTCTGCAATATTGTTTGGGGCTTCTGAATACTTCAAAAACTCCATTGTATAGGTTGCACGACCCTGAGTAGCTGAACGCAAATCTGTCGCATAGCCAAACATCTCTGACAGCGGCACCTCTGCATCTACAACCTTTCCAGCTGCAGTATCACTCATACCCTGAATCAAACCACGACGCCGATTAAGATCACCTACTACATCACCCATATTAGCTTCGGGCGTAACGACCTCAACCTTCATAACAGGCTCAAGCAACACCGCACCGCCGCTTTCGGCTAGTTTTTTGGTTGCCATACTGCCTGCGATCTTAAAGGCCATTTCGTTCGAGTCAACATCATGAAACGAACCATCATATAATGTTGCCTTTAAACCAAGCAGGGGATAGCCAGCAAGAACACCATTTTGCATCTGCTCGGCTACACCCTTCTGAACTGCTGGAATATATTCTTTTGGAACTACTCCGCCAACAATCTCATTTACGAATTCAAGATCCTCCTGACCCTCTTCGCCAGGCTCAAACTTGATCCAAACATGACCATATTGACCACGACCACCTGATTGGCGAACAAACTTCCCTTCAATCTCACATGCATTTCGAATCGCTTCCCGGTAAGCAACCTGAGGCTTACCAATGTTAGCTTCAACACTAAACTCGCGACGCATTCGATCCACAATGATATCAAGGTGCAATTCACCCATTCCCGATATAATGGTCTGCCCCGTCTCCTCATCAGTTTTAACCCTAAATGAGGGATCTTCTTGCGCAAGCTTACCCAGCGCAACCCCCATTTTCTCCTGATCAGGCTTGGTTTTTGGCTCAACTGCAACAGATATAACAGGCTCTGGAAACTCCATACGCTCCAACACTATCGGAGACTCTGAAGAACACAAAGTATCTCCCGTTGTAACATCCTTAAGTCCAATTCCCGCTGCTATATCCCCTGCTCTAACTTCCTTTATCTCTTCTCGGCTGTTAGAGTGCATTTGCACCATCCTACCAATACGCTCCCGTTTACCCTTAACCGAGTTCAAAACCGAGCTACCCGACTCTAAAACTCCAGAATAAACCCTGAAAAATGTCAACGTACCAACAAATGGGTCTGTCGCTATTTTAAAGGCGAGCGCCGAAAAGGGCTCATCATCATTCGCATTCCGATGCTCCGCAGTACCATCCTCCAGCAATCCTTCAATCGCCTTAACCTCGGTAGGTGAGGGCAAGTATTCAATAACAGCATCAAGCATTGCCTGAACACCCTTGTTTTTGAATGCTGACCCCCCGATAACAGGAACAATCTCATTCGAGAGCGTCCTAATCCGGATTCCTTTCTTAATCTCTTCTTCAGAAAGTTCACCGCCTTCGAGGTATTTATCCATCATCTCGTCGGTAGATTCAGCCGCAATTTCCACAAGGTATTCGCGCATCTCTGCACACTTATCTTGCAACTGGGCAGGAATATCACCGTACTCAAAGGTCGTACCTTTATCATCTTCATTCCAGATAATTGACTTCATTTTTATGAGGTCAACCACCCCTTCGAATGCTTCCTCAGCACCAATAGTCATCTGAAGAGGCACGGGCACGGCACCTAACCGCTCTCGCAATTGGCCCACAACCGATTCGAAGTCAGCACCCGCACGATCCATTTTATTCACAAAAACCATGCGCGGAACTTCATATTTGTTAGCTTGTCGCCATACAGTCTCTGTTTGAGGCTGAACACCAGATGAGCCACACAGAACCACTACCGCACCATCAAGAACACGCAATGATCGCTCCACCTCTATGGTGAAGTCTACGTGCCCTGGCGTATCAATAATATTGACCCTGTGCTGATCAAACTGCTGCTGCATACCACTCCAAAAGCAAGTAGTCGCCGCAGAGGTGATCGTAATGCCACGCTCTTGCTCTTGCTCCATCCAATCCATTGTTGCTGCACCATCATGAACCTCACCTATCTTGTGAGAAATCCCGGTGTAGAACAGGACCCGCTCTGTTGTTGTAGTTTTACCTGCATCAACATGAGCGCAAATACCGATATTACGATAACGGTCAATTGGAGTTTTACGTGCCACCTGTTAATCCTCAAAACAGAAACACCCCTTTCATAAAAAGAGGCACTTCTAAAACATTAGAAACGATAGTGAGAGAAAGCTTTGTTAGCCTCAGCCATTCGGTGAACATCTTCACGCTTCTTAACTGCGGCACCCTTTCCTTCAGCCGCATCCATAATTTCACCAGCAAGACGCAATGCCATTGTCTTTTCCCCACGCTTACGCGAGTACTCAACCAACCAACGCATAGCCAAAGCCATTTGGCGAGATGGACGAACTTCGACTGGAACCTGGTAGGTCGCACCACCAACGCGGCGAGACTTCACCTCTACCATTGGCTGAATGCTTTCCAGCGCCTTGTCAAAAATCTCTAAAGGCTCGCCTTTCTCTTTAACAGCATCCAGCGCACCATAAACAATTTTTTCTGCTACAGATTTTTTACCACTAATCATTACGTGGTTCATAAATTTGGCAAGCAATTGGCTTCCAAACTTTGGATCAGGCAAAACTTCACGTTTTGCTACAACTCTTCTTCTTGGCATGATAAGCCCTCAAATAAAAAAGGTCTTCAGGTTCGCCTGAGACATCGGGAACACCCTGTCGCTCAGCCTTACTCTTACCCTAAGAATGATCGCTCACTCCAAGGCAATGGTCTCTCAACCCAGGGTTACCCCTTAGGTCGTTTAGCACCATATTTAGATCGACCTTGCTTACGATCAGCAACACCTGAAGTATCCAAGCTACCACGAACTGTATGGTAACGAACACCAGGCAAGTCTTTTACACGACCACCACGAATAAGAACAACACTGTGCTCCTGCAAGTTGTGACCTTCACCACCGATGTACGAAGTAACCTCAAAACCGCTAGTCAAACGTACACGACAAACTTTACGCAAAGCCGAGTTAGGCTTCTTCGGTGTAGTTGTGTAAACACGAGTACAAACGCCACGACGCTGAGGGCAAGCCTTCAACGCAGGAACGTCACTCTTAGTAACTTGACGCTTACGAGGCTTACGTACCAACTGATTAATAGTTGCCATATAAGCAAACTCCAATTAGTAAATAAACAACAAACCCAAAATGGGCAATAATGTTACGGGGCGCAAGTCTAATCACGCCCTTCAACATAGTCAAGGCCGCTGTTGTATTTTTAAACAAACAGCGGCCTTAATATGTACCTTGTTAGGAAAAACTGCTTCCTAAATGTAATTACTTGTTCAACTCAGCACTCAACGCCTCTACAACATCAGCCGCACTTACGCCGATGTCATCTACCTTAGACGTCTTACGCTTCTTGCGCTCAGAATGGTAAGTCAAGCCAGTACCTGCTGGAATTAGTCGACCAACAACCACGTTTTCTTTCAGGCCTCTCAAGTAATCACGCTTACCTGTCACAGCACCCTCAGTTAAAACTCTCGTGGTTTCCTGGAAGGAAGCTGCAGAGATAAACGACTCAGTTGCCAGCGACGCCTTGGTAATACCTAACAACATTCTCTCAGAAGTTGCTGGTGTAAGCCCTTCGGCCAAGGCCTTTTCATTTTCCTCAACCAGCTTGACGTACTCCACCTGATCACCCTTGATCAAGTCAGTATCACCAGAATCCAATATATCGACCTTACGCAGCATTTGACGAACAATAACCTCAATATGCTTATCGTTAATCACAACACCTTGTAGTCGGTATACATCTTGAATTTCATTCGTTATATAACGAGTCAACTCCACTACACCAAGCAGTCGCAAGATATCATGAGGGTTAGAAGGACCATCGGATACAACCTCACCCTTTTCAACCTGCTCACCTTCGAACACGTTCATCTGGCGATGCTTATGTATCAGAACCTCATATGGGTCACCCCCATCCACAGGCGTTATGACCAGGCGCTTTTTACCCTTAGTCTCCTTACCAAAGCTAACAACACCACTAATTTCAGCAAGAATTGATGGCTCTTTTGGCTTACGCGCTTCAAACAGATCTGCAACCCTGGGCAAACCACCCGTAATATCTCGAGTCTTTGACGACTCCTGAGGAATACGTGCAATTACATCACCCTTTTCAACCTCTCCGCCATCTCTAAGACTTAAAAGCGCATTAGCAGGCAAGAAGTATTGAGCAGGCGCATCATTAACTGGCAGCTTAAGCTCATTACCGTCTGAGTCGACTAGCTGAACCATCGGACGAATATCTTTACCTGCAGCAGGTCGATCTTTTGGATCAATAACCTGAACGCTCGATAGGCCTGTAAGCTCATCAGTCTGAGTATTAATAGTAATACCCTCTTCCATGCCTACAAACTTAACAATACCCTCCATCTCAGTGATGATGGGGTGGGTGTGTGGATCCCATTTTGCCACAATCGCACCCGCATCAACCTGGTCTCCGTCTTTAGCAGTAATAAGCGCACCATATGGAAGCTTATACCACTCTCTTTCTCGACCATGATCGTCAGCTACTGCTAGCGCAGAAGAACGGGATGCAACCACAAGATTCCCATCTTTGCGTTCAATAGACTTCATATTATGAAGCCTGATCTTCCCGCCGTGCTTAACTTGAATATTATCTACCGCAGAAGATCTAGATGCCGCCCCACCAATGTGGAACGTACGCATCGTAAGCTGCGTACCCGGCTCACCAATTGACTGTGCAGCGATTACACCAACAGCCTCACCTGGGTTTACGATATGCCCGCGAGCCAAGTCTCGGCCGTAACAGGCAGAACAAACACCGTACTTGGTTTCACAAGTTATTGCTGAGCGAACCCAAATCTCATCGACACCAGCCTCTTCGATTTTTTCAATCATTCGTTCGTCAAGGAAAGTACCTGTTGGCAGCACTGCATTATCTTTATCACCAGGAGCAAAAACATCTTTAGCAGTTACTCGGCCCAGCACTCGATCTCCCAAAGGCACGACCACATCGCCACCTTCGATCATAGGCGTCATCAACAGACCTTCTTCTGTGCCACAATCCTGTTCAGTTACTACAAGATCCTGCGCCACATCAACGAGCCTACGAGTCAAGTAACCAGAGTTCGCTGTTTTTAGTGCCGTATCTGCAAGCCCCTTACGAGCACCGTGAGTAGAAATAAAGTACTGAAGTACGTTTAGTCCTTCACGGAAGTTAGCAGTAATTGGTGTTTCAATGATCGAACCATCCGGTTTAGCCATCAAGCCACGCATACCTGCCAACTGACGAATCTGAGCAGCGGAACCCCGAGCACCGGAATCTGCCATCATGTAGACTGAATTAAACGAGTCCTGGTCGACCTCATTCCCCTCTCGATCCACAACACTTTCTTTACCGAGAGTATCCATCATCGCCTTCGCTACTTTATCGTTAGCGCGCGACCAGATATCGATAACCTTGTTGTATTTCTCGCCCTGAGTCAGAAGACCCGATGCAAACTGTGATTCAATTTCCTTAACCTCTGTAGTCGAGGCATTGATAATTGTTTCTTTCTCATCAGGGATTACAAAATCGTTCACACCGATCGATGCGCCAGACAGCGTAGCCTGCTTGAAACCTAAGTACATTAGCTGGTCAGCAAATATTACCGAGTCTTTCAGACCACACTTACGATAAGACGTGTTAATCAGTTTGGAAATCGCCTTTTTGGTCATGTTTTGATTGACCAAAGAGTATGGTAAGCCGTCAGGTAAAATATCAAACAACAATGCCCGCCCTACAGTTGTATCTACAACCGACCTTGACACAGTTTTGATGCCATCCTCATCAACCGAAATCTCTTCGACGCGGATCTTCACCTTCGCCTGAAGGTGAACCTGATTACTATTATATGCGCGATGAGCCTCTTTAATATCAGAGAACACCATCCCCTCCCCTTTAACGTTGATCTTTTCTCGGGTCATATAATATAAACCGAGAACAACATCTTGCGAGGGAACAATAATCGGCTCACCGTTAGCTGGCGATAGGATATTGTTAGTAGACATCATCAGCGCACGAGCCTCTAACTGAGCCTCTAACGTAAGCGGAACGTGTACCGCCATTTGGTCGCCATCGAAGTCAGCGTTGTACGCAGCACACACCAAAGGGTGCAACTGAATCGCCTTACCTTCAATCAACACAGGTTCGAACGCCTGAATACCCAAGCGGTGGAGAGTAGGTGCACGGTTAAGCATTACCGGGTGCTCACGAATAACTTCCGCAAGAATATCCCAAACCTCTGCAGTTTCCCGCTCTACCATTTTCTTGGCAGCTTTAATTGTTGTAGCTAAACCACGGTGCTCTAATTTACTAAAAATAAATGGTTTGAATAATTCAAGCGCCATTTTCTTTGGCAAACCACACTGATGAAGTCTCAAGCTAGGCCCTACAACGATGACCGAACGACCAGAGTAATCAACTCGCTTACCCAGAAGGTTCTGACGGAAACGGCCCTGCTTACCCTTGATCATGTCAGCCAAAGACTTCAATGGTCGCTTATTAGACCCGGTAATAGCTCGGCCACGGCGACCGTTATCCAGTAACGCGTCCACAGCTTCTTGAAGCATTCGCTTTTCATTTCGAACAATAATATCTGGTGCGCTTAGTTCGAGTAGTCGCTTCAAGCGATTATTTCGATTGATAACCCGACGATAGAGATCATTCAAATCAGAAGTCGCAAAACGGCCACCATCAAGAGGAACAAGAGGCCTCAAATCAGGTGGAAGAACAGGTAGAACCTTTAACACCATCCACTCTGGATTGTTACCTGAATTATAAAATGCTTCCAGCAGCTTAAGACGCTTAGACAACTTCTTGATCTTGGTTTCAGAACTCGTCGCAGGAATTTCTTCCCTTAACTCGGATATTTCACCTTCAAGATCGATATCTTTTAACAAAGCCTGGACAGCTTCCGCACCCATTTTGGCATCAAATTCATCACCAAATTCTTCCAGCGCTTCATAATATTGCTCGTCAGTTAACAACTGACCAGCTTCCAGCGTTGTCATACCAGGATCAATGACGATAAACGACTCAAAATATAGAACACGCTCTATATCTCTCAGCGTCATATCGAGCAGCATCCCTATACGAGAAGGAAGTGACTTAAGGAACCAAATATGGGCAACAGGGCTAGCTAATTCAATATGCCCCATTCGGTCACGACGCACGCTCGCTAGCGCGACCTCTACGCCACATTTCTCACAAATAACACCGCGATGCTTTAGTCGCTTGTACTTGCCGCATAAGCACTCATAGTCTTTGATTGGGCCAAATATTTTGGCACAAAAAAGGCCGTCTCTTTCAGGTTTGAAAGTACGGTAATTAATCGTTTCAGGCTTTTTAACTTCACCGTATGACCATGAACGAATCATCTCTGGCGAAGCCAGACCAATGCGAATCGAATCAAATTCCTTACTGTGATTCTGGTTTTTAAGTAAATTTAATAAATCTTTCATCGGTTTCCGCTCCAGAAGGAGTTGGTTCTGGGCGGGCAACTGCCCGCCTCCGCTAATATTAGGTTAAATCGATAATCTAGTTTGAGTAACAGCGAATTGTCGTTACTCGTTTTCAAGCTCAATATCGATACCTAATGAGCGAATTTCCTTAACCAATACGTTAAATGACTCCGGCATACCCGGCTCCATACGGTGATCGCCATCGACGATATTCTTGTACATCTTAGTTCGACCGTTAACGTCATCAGACTTAACAGTTAACATTTCTTGCAATGTATACGCAGCGCCGTAAGCTTCTAGAGCCCACACTTCCATTTCACCGAAGCGCTGACCACCAAATTGAGCTTTACCACCCAACGGCTGCTGAGTAACAAGACTATAAGACCCTGTTGATCGAGCGTGCATTTTGTCATCAACCAAGTGGTTCAGCTTCAACATGTACATATAACCGACGGTTACCGGGCGATCAAACTTTTCACCGGTTCGGCCATCGTATAAAGGAGTCTGGCCTGAGTCATCCAAACCTGCCAGTCGGAGCAACGCCTTTATCTCAGGCTCTTTCGCACCATCAAATGCAGGTGTCGCCATAGGCACACCATGTCGAAGATTGTTAGCTAGCTCGACTATTTCAGCATCGCTAAATGCATCCAGCGCTTCCTGCTTACTTGCGATACCATTGTATATATCAGACAAAAATGCTCTTAGCTCAGCGATATCTCGCTGCTCCTTGATCATCTGGTTAATTTTGACCCCTAACCCTTTAGCAGCCATACCCAAATGCGTCTCAAGAACCTGACCAACGTTCATTCGGGATGGAACACCCAGCGGGTTCAGAACAATATCAACAGGCTCGCCATGCTCGTCATAAGGCATATCTTCAACAGGCATAATAACCGAGATAACACCCTTGTTACCATGGCGTCCGGCCATCTTGTCCCCTGGCTGAATGCGACGTTTTATAGCAACATAAACCTTAACAATTTTAAGTACACCCGGCGCCAGGTCATCACCTGTCTGAAGTTTGCGTTTTTTATCCTCAAAACGCTCTTCATGCTCTTCCCTTCGCTCTGCTAATTGAGCTTCAGAGCGCTCAAGTGCTTCATTAAGATCGTCGTCGGCCATACGAATCTTAAACCACTCAGAAAGGCTGATACTATCAAGGTATTCATTAGTAAGCGTGTCACCCTTCTTAAGGTTTGGCGCGCCTACAACTTCCTTACCTAGCAATAGCTCGCGTAACCGCTCATACGTTGCAGTTTCGACAATTCGGTACTCATCTTTAAGATCTTTTCTGAACGTATTAAGCTGGGCATTTTCAATATCCAATGCACGCTGATCTTTTTCAACACCATCTCGGGTGAAGACCTGAACATCGATAACAGTCCCGCGAGTTCCCGTAGAAACCCTTAGTGAGGTATCCTTAACATCAGAAGCCTTCTCACCGAAAATAGCTCTGAGCAATTTTTCTTCTGGCGTTAACTGGGTTTCACCCTTAGGCGTCACCTTGCCAACCAGAATATCGCCAGCTCCGACCTCAGCACCAATATATACAACGCCCGACTCATCAAGTTTGGCAAGCGCGCTTTCACCTACATTCGGGATATCTGCCGTAATCTCTTCGCTACCCAGCTTTGTATCACGAGCAACACACGTCAACTCCTGAATATGGATAGTGGTAAACCGATCCTCTTTTACAACTCTTTCAGAGACTAAAATCGAATCCTCAAAGTTGAAGCCATTCCAGGGCATAAATGCTATTCGCATATTTTGCCCTAACGCAAGCTCACCCATATCAACAGATGGACCATCAGCCATTACATCGCCGCGCGCCACCTTATCACCACCTTTAACCAGTGGCTTTTGGTTAATACATGTATTCTGATTGGAACGGGTATATTTAGTAAGACTATAAATATCAACACCAGCGTCACCAGCATCTACTTCATCATTGTTAGCCCTAACAACAATTCGGGATGCATCGACGCTTTCAACAATACCGCCCCGTTTAGCAACAACACAAACACCAGAATCCTGAGCCACAATTCGCTCAATCCCCGTACCTACCAAAGGTTTTTCAGCTTTAAGTGTAGGAACTGCCTGACGTTGCATGTTCGACCCCATAAGAGCCCGGTTCGCATCATCGTGCTCAAGGAACGGGATAAGCGATGCTGCAACAGAAACAACCTGACGAGGCGATACATCCATATAATTAACGCGCTCTGGAGGCATTACCGTAAATTCATTCTTATGACGAACAGTAACCAACTCTTCTGTCAGAGTGCTAGACTCATCGATAATCGCGCTAGCCTGTGCGATCACGTAATTACTCTCTTCGATTGCTGACAAGTATTCGATTTCGTCTGTAACGACGCCATCAACAACCTTTCTATAAGGACTTTCTAAAAAACCAAAAGAGTTGGTTCTAGCATAAGTCGCCAAAGAGTTTATCAGACCGATGTTTGGTCCTTCAGGGGTTTCGATTGGGCAAACTCGGCCATAGTGCGTCGGGTGAACATCTCGCACTTCAAACCCTGCTCGCTCTCGAGTCAAACCACCAGGCCCCAAAGCCGAAACTCGTCGCTTGTGTGTAACCTCGGAAAGCGGGTTATTCTGATCCATAAACTGTGATAGCTGACTAGATCCGAAGAACTCCTTAACCGCAGCCGCGACCGGCTTAGCATTGATCAAATCTTGAGGCATCAAACCATCAGATTCTGCCATACTTAGACGATCTCGAACGGCACGCTCAACACGGACAAGGCCAACACGGAATTGGTTCTCTGCCATCTCGCCAACAGATCGAATTCTACGGTTACCCAAATGGTCGATATCGTCGACCATTCCTTTACCGTTACGAATATCTATCAAGGTTTTCAGAACCTGGATAATGTCTTCATTATCCAGCGTACCTGCACCCTCTTCGTTTTCCCGCCCAATTCGGCGATTGAACTTCATTCTACCCACAGCAGAAAGGTCATACCTTTCCTCTGTGAAGAACAAGTTCTTAAACAAATTCTCTGCTGATTCTTTCGTTGGCGGCTCGCCTGGACGCATCATTCGGTAAATTTCGACCAACGCCTCAAGCTGACTTCTTGTAGGATCAACCCGCAATGTGTCAGACATAAATGGGCCGCAGTCAAGATCGTTAGTATAGAGGGTTTCAAGTTCTTCAACACCCGCCTCTACCAACGTTTGAACGACTTCTTCAGTAATTTCAGTATTACATTCAACTAGCAGCTCACCTGTCCGCTCATCAACAATATCTTTTGCTGTAACTTTTCCAAAGATATAATCTAGCGGGACTTCAAGCTCACTAATACCTGCTTTTTCCAGCTGCCTGATATGACGAGCTGTAATACGTCGCCCCTCTTCAACAATGACATTGCCTTCATTATCTTTTATATCGAAGCTAGCGATATCACCCCTTAAGCGGGATGGCACCAACTCTAACGTACATACTTCCTCTGAAACTTTATGTTTGCTCGTTTCAAAGAACATATCCAGAATTTGCTGAGAGTCGTACCCTAATGCTCGCATTAAAATTGAAGCCGGCAGCTTGCGGCGACGGTCAATACGAACAAAAACAGCATCTTTGGGGTCAAACTCAAAATCGAGCCATGAACCACGGTAAGGAATGACACGCGCACTGTACAACAACTTACCTGAAGAGTGCGTTTTACCTTTGTCATGGTCAAAAAATACGCCAGGAGAGCGGTGAAGCTGGGATACGATAACCCGCTCTGTTCCATTAATGACAAATGTACCGTTGTCGGTCATTAAGGGCATTTCGCCCATGTAAACTTCTTGTTCCTTAATATCTTTAATTGCTTTGTTCGCTGACTCTTTGTCGTAGATAATTAAGCGAACTTTAACGCGCAGCGGTGCAGCGTATGTAACACCACGCAACTGACACTCTTTTACATCAAATGCCGGCTCACCCAAACGGTAGCTAACATATTCCAGCGCAGCATTACCTGAGAAGCTGAGGATAGGAAAAACAGATTTAAATGCAGCATGTAGGCCCAAGTCTTCTTTGGCTCCGGGCTCTGCGTCTTTTTGTAAAAAACCGCGATATGAATCCATTTGGATAGATAGCAAATAAGGCACATCCATCACAGTCGGCAGTGTACCGAATTCTTTACGAATGCGCTTTTTCTCAGTATATGAGTAGGTCATTTATGTTCCCCAGCTTTATGACTCAACACCTTTGGCGTCTCTTTTCGGCTTGATACCGATAAGTTGAAACTGTCTTGCTGCGCCGATAAAAATAAATACAACATCGGCAAATTAGATATAGCACATACAACGGAAAAAGGCCGACAATTAATATTGCCAGCCGATTCCGATTTAGCTTAACCGCAAAAGTTTATCATCAAGTAAATTACTTGATTTCAACTGATGCGCCAGCTTCCTCAAGCTCTTTCTTAGCTGCTTCAGCGTCGTCTTTGCTAACACCTTCTTTAACAGTAGAAGGAGCGCCGTCAACCATAGCTTTTGCTTCTTTAAGGCCAAGACCTGTAATAGCACGTACCGCTTTGATAACGTTAACTTTCTTGTCGCCAGCACCAGCTAGAACAACGTCAAATTCAGTTTTCTCTTCAGCTGCTGCTGCGTCGCCGCCAGCTGCTGGAGCTGCAACTGCAACAGCTGCTGCTGCAGATACACCAAACTTCTCTTCCATTGCTTCAACAAGCTCAACAACTTCCATTACGCTCATTTCTGCAATTGCATTTAAAATATCGTCTTTAGACAGAGCCATGACTCAAATCTCCTGAAAAATAATAACTAGAATAATTAGGCTGCTTCTTGTTTCTGATCGCGAACTGCAGCAACAACACGCGTAACCTTCGACGGAACTTCGTTGAATGTACGCACAAGTTTCGTAATAGGTGCTTGCATGACGCTTGCCAACATCCCCAACGCCTGATCGCGCGTAGGTAGTTTGGCCAAACGGTCAATCTGCTCAGCTCCCAACAGTTCACCACCAACAGCGAGTGCTTTAATTTCGAATTCTTTGTTTTCTTTAGCAAAATCCTTAAGCAACCTTGCAGCCGCACCAGGATCTTCCATAGAGAAAGCAAGAATGGTTGGTCCAACCAATGCTTCTTTAATGCATTCGAAGTCAGTCCCGCCAACAGCAAGTTTAGTAAGAGTGTTACGAACAACTCTCAAATAAACGCCATTTTCGCGAGCCTGTTTCCGCAGTACGGTCATATCATTAGCGGTAACGCCACGATAATCAGCCAAAACTGCAGACAAAGCACCACCGGCAGCCTCGTTGACCTCAGCGACTATCGCTTTTTTGTCTTCGAGTCCAATTGCCACTGGATTTCTCCTTCACACGCTGACTATCGTCAGCAATTTCATATCTGCTAACCCTTGATTTACAAAAAGTTAGCAACCGCACGGTGAAAGCACTCAAAGAGTAAGGTCACACCGTCTGCGCAGGAAATTAAGCATTAAGCATACACTCAACACACCTGCGGTCTTTGACAGCCTCGGCTCTAGCCTAGACTTCAAAGTTCTTTTTGTTCTATCTCTTAAAAAGAGATAGAACCTTGATCTATCACTAACCCAGGCCCCATAGTAGAAGAAACGGTAACTTTCTTCATATAGACACCTTTAGCTGATGCAGGCTTAGCTTTCTTAAGGTCTGCCATCAGCGCTTCTAAATTCTGCTTAATTGAATCCGCAGAAAACTCAACATTCCCCAAAGGGCTGTGAATGATGCCGTTTTTATCTGTGCGATATCTAACCTGGCCCGCTTTCGCATTCTTAACCGCAGTAGCAACATCTGGAGTCACAGTACCCACTTTAGGGTTAGGCATTAAGCCGCGAGGCCCAAGAATCTGACCCAGCATACCAACAACACGCATTGCATCAGGGCTTGCGATCACAACATCAAAGTCAAGATTACCTTTCTTAACTTCCTCTGCCAGATCATCCATACCTACAACATCTGCGCCTGCTTCTTTTGCTTTTTCTGCATTTTCACCCTGAGTAAAAACCGCCACACGCACATCTTTACCAGTACCATTCGGCAGAACAGTCGAACCACGAACAACCTGATCTGATTTACGCGCATCTACACCAAGATTGATAGCAACATCAACAGATTCTTTAAACTTGATCTGAGAGGATAGGTCAGACAGAATTGCAACAGCTTCATCTATGGAGTATGCCTTCCCTGCTTCAACTTTCTCAGCAATCGCTTTTTGACGCTTTGTTAGTTTAGCCATCTTATACGCCCTCCACATTCAGCCCCATACTTCGGGCTGTACCTGCAATAATTCTTACCGCAGCATCCAAGTCACCTGAGTTCAGGTCAGGCTCTTTTGTGGTTGCAATCTCTTCAAGCTGGGCACGAGTAACAGTGCCAACCTTTTCAGTATTAGGTCGACCGCTACCACTTTTAATACCAGCAGCCTTCTTCAACAATATTGAAGCAGGCGGCGTCTTCATGATAAAGGTAAAGCTTCTATCAGCGTAAACCGTAATTACCACTGGAACTGGCAGACCAGCTTCCATACCTTGAGTTTTCGCGTTAAACGCCTTACAAAACTCCATAATATTCACACCATGCTGACCCAATGCAGGACCAACCGGCGGACTCGGATTCGCCTTACCAGCTCCAACCTGAAGCTTTATATATGCTTCTACTTTCTTCGCCATACTTCCTCCTAACGGGTTCGAACGCTAAAAAGCTCCCCGTCGAGACACAAAAAGCCCACCCTGCGAACAGAATGAGCACCATATAAATACTTTCTGAAAAGTTAGTCTTTTTCTACCTGACCAAAACCTAACTCAACTGGCGTAGATCGCCCAAATATAAGAACAGCAACCTTAACTCTACTCTTCTCATAATCGACCTCTTCCACAACCCCATTAAAGTCTGCAAAAGGCCCATCAATAACACGAACAATCTCTCCTGGCTCAAACAACGTTTTAGGCCGAGGCTTTTCTGCCCCACTCTCAACGCGCTGCAAAATTGCCATTGCTTCTTTTTCAGTTATTGGCGCCGGCTTTTCCTTAGTACCACCAATAAACCCAAGAACACGAGAGGTAGACTTAACCAAATGCCAGGTTTCATCATCCATTTCCATCTGAACCAACACATAACCTGGATAAAACTTTCGCTCACTCCTGCGCTTCTTCCCGTCGCGCATTTCAACAACCTCTTCGGTTGGCACCAACACATCACCAAACCGATCTTCCAACCCCTTAAGAACCATTTGCTCTTTAAGAGATCTCATTACCTGCTTTTCGTATCCAGAATACGCATGGACCACATACCAACGCTTAGACATTCGCAGCCCCCCTATCCTATTAATCCAGACACTAACCAGCTTATAAGAGAATCAAGCCCCCACAAGATCAACGCAACAACCAATACAAACACAATCACAATCATTGTCGTCTGCGTAAGCTCTTGGCGCGTCGGCCATACAACCTTTCTAATCTCGGACTTGGCATCCTTCAACAATGCGGAAAACTTCTTCCCCTTCAAGGTCTGAAGAGCAATAAAACCTGCCACACTCGCCAACACCAATAGCGCTAAAACCCTATAAAGCAAAGACTCTGCTGAAAAATAATGATTACCCGCTACCGCAACAACCACAAGCGCGACTACCGAAAACCATTTCAGGCCATCAAAGCGACTTTCGTCAACTTCCACTTTTGCATTCATCTTTACTTGCCCTACCGCTATAAATAGTGGCAGGCCAGGAGGGAATCGAACCCCCAACCTGCGGTTTTGGAGACCGCTGCTCTGCCAATTGAGCTACTGGCCTAAATTAACTACAAAACTTTAAAGAAGCCTCACCACCCATACCAAACTGGAGCTCATAACCGGAATTGAACCGGTGACCTCCACCTTACCAAGGTGGCGCTCTACCGACTGAGCTATATGAGCGTCGCCTAGAATTTGGAGCGGGTGGCGGGAATCGAACCCGCATCATCAGCTTGGAAGGCTGAGGTAATAGCCATTATACGACACCCGCGAAGTGGTGGAGGGGGGTGGATTCGAACCACCGAAGCTTTCGCGTCAGATTTACAGTCTGATCCCTTTGGCCACTCGGGAACCCCTCCTTATAAGAATCGCAACGAGACTTACAAGATCACAAAACACACAACAAAGAAATGGAGCTGGCGGACGGAATCGAACCCCCGACCTGCGCATTACAAGTGCGCTGCTCTACCATCTGAGCTACGCCAGCTCTGTACCGCGTTTTGCGAGGCCGCTATACTAAGGTAACTTTTTTTCAGATGCAACACTTTTACAAAAAATTTGTCTTTTTCCTGGCGACATTTTTAATTCCTCTAGTGTTTTCGCTATTTTTTGGTCAAGCTCAGGCGTATACGCATCTTCTGTTGCCAGCCAATACTCGAACCCCTTCTTGCCCAGCTCCTTTACCTTTGGGCTATACCCCTGCCCCTGCCTCCGCTCCAGCATCCTGCGAGCTGAGTCAATATTTTCAAACACACCCAGAGAAATACCATTGGCCAACTCCCCCTGAGTTATCAGGTAACTATCCACCTTAGACTCTTGCAGCTCTCTAAGCTTGGAGATCGCAGCTTTTCGACTCTCATAGGGCTGTAAATAAACCCAATAATTGGGTGCTCGCACAGTCGTTTGAGTAATCATCTCAGCTTTTATTCCAGTGCGCTGCATCGACTCCAACGCAAACTTTGCCTTCCCTCTATCCGCTAGAGGCCCTATCAATAAGCACAACTGATCATTAGCATCGCCTGCTAACCGCTTGCCGATGGAACCTCCCCCCGCAGACTCGCCAAGAAGAGCCAACACCTGAATACCTGCAGCAGCACGATACCCTTCCCCGTCAGTCTCTCGACCACCCAGACTCGCTGACCACTCAAGCAATGCAAATAATGCATTTAACAATAATAATGTTAAAAAAATCCAGCGCACCTTTCCTCCTTATGCTCAACAGGTCGCCATACCACATTCTTCCCCAGAGGCAATAGACCCCTATACACAGGGCCGCCTATATCAAGATGTATTGGCTATATCAATCTGAGGATTTGTTTGGCCTTACGCTAACTTCACCCGCATTTATCGCATGCAGTTCTTCGCCCGATTTAACCAGCAGGCGCCCCCTGCCATCAACTCCCATACACAAGCCAGATAATCCGCTTCCACTAACCTGCACCCCCCTTCCATGAAGAATATCAAACCTTGACCATTCAGCAAGAAGCCCCTCCAACCCACACAATCGATACCGCTCAATAGTGGTGATTAAACTCTCAATAAGCAAACTCGCCCACAGACTTCTATCAATAGACAAATCACTTGCCACAGCACTAATCGACGTCCAAGGCTGGTCAACCACACTGCCTTCATCCTCACTCATCAAAACATTAATACCAAGCCCTGCGACCACCTTCCACCCCAGCTCAGCCTCTCCTTTAAGCTCGACTAAAAGACCCGCCAGCTTCTTGTCTCCCACCCATATATCATTGGGCCATTTGAGACCAATATCTGCCACTCCGTTGGCCGACAAACAATTTGCAACTGCAACCCCCAATGCCAAGCTAAGCCCTTCAAGCGCCTCAGCCCCGCCCGCCAAATTAAACGACAGACTTAGATACAAGTTTTTAGCATAGGGGCTATGCCACACACGCCCACGACGCCCTCGCCCGCTACTCTGGCGCTCAGACAAACAAAGGGCATAGCCGTCAGAGCCTGACTCTTCTCGCATTAGAAATGAGTTGGTTGAGTCAACATCCTGCAATAAATATAATCTTTCAAACGGAGTCGATGACTGGTTTAAGTGGCCAACAATCGCATCTCGACTTAATAAATCAAGCCCTCCTACAATGCGATAGCCCTTCCCCTTAACCACTTCTAAAGCCACACCAGAAGCCTCTAACTTCCCTAACGCCTTCCAGACAGCTGTACGACTGACACCAAGCTCTAAGCCTATCTCAACACCTGAGTGATACTGCCCGTCCGCCAAGCAGTTTAACAACCTTACCAATTCCATAATCGGGAACCTAATGACCACCAAGCCAGCAATTATATAGCTTAGTCGCAGAAACAAAAAAGCCCATCCAGAAGGACAGGCTTTTTAAAAACTCACTCACCAGCTACTGAATAGGCGTCGCAGTGAGATTAGAGGTGATATTAGCGTTCTGTATGCTCATACCATAGATTAAGGTTGAGGGCTGAGCTGCATCAGGGTGAATCGTTTGAACACTACCAAACGACAACTCCTTAAAGCGTGTATTCGCATTAACTGCGAACCCGAGCGGGCGGTCAGACTTTAACGAAGGCGTAGCATCCATTTCAGCTTTGCTCACGTAACGATACCCAGCTGAAGACCCATCCAGGACTTTTTCATCCCCCTTATTACCAACCACACCATTGGAGTCGGCCCCATCAGCCTTCTTCACAACCTTAGTTTGATAAACATCTATAGATATATCATTCTGGAGACCATAGGTGTTATTAATTCCATCCCCATCATTAGTTGTAATGTTATCAAACACAATTTGCATTGGCCGATTTGTACTTGAACCGCCTTGCGACTCCCAAGTAAAGCTATTTCTTTTGGACTCACTCACCGCTTCTGCCAGGATGTTCTTTAAGCTGACTGTAATCCCTTCATCGCCGCGCTCTTCCCAAATGCCTCCAGCGGCATCGCATGCAGCCGCACTAGTTGC
Organism: Alkalimarinus coralli; assembly: GCF_023650515.1. Lineage (NCBI taxonomy): Bacteria > Pseudomonadati > Pseudomonadota > Gammaproteobacteria > Alteromonadales > Alteromonadaceae > Alkalimarinus > Alkalimarinus coralli. The sequence goes on along the minus strand of NZ_CP096016.1, from coordinate 4,533,778 downwards.
ATTTCCTCCTACACAAATATCCCCTGAACCGCCAGCCTTTATAATCATGGATGAGCCTGTTTCGTAGCGCTTTACTATAAAGCTGCCAAAGCTCGCGCCGCTGACTTTATCACCCAACCGAAGGTCGGAGATATCCATTACACTCCATGACTCACCCTCAACTATCGCAAGCCCTTCATCCGTTACATCAATCGTCATATTCCGCTTATGAATGTCATAATCAAGCCCGGTAGCCCAGATACCACTGCCATTTTCATCAACCATTAGAGCAGCACGACCATTTGTTATATGCATATCAGAGTTAATAGTCAAACCCTCTCCAGACGAGCCTCCGGTACCTATTGTCATATGCCCGTCAATTGTAAAGTCATAAGAAGGGAACACTCCTAGAGCAAGCAGCAACTCAGAGCCTCCTTGCAGATCCTGACTTTTTAGTTGGCTGTCATTTTTACCCACCTGCAGCCCATCTATTTTGTAACCGCCTGTGAAGTCTTCAAAGCCGATACGTATTCCATCAAAAAACTCAGTACCATTAATTGTTTCAGCTTTCGTTACATTTAATGTCAAATCCCCTTGACCCCATGACTGCAAGCCACTAAACATTACGGCATTGCCATCATCGACATAGGTTATATTGGAAACATTACTGTCGGATGCAAATTGATCAACCAAACTCCATTGAGCATTTATTCTTAAGCCCTGCTCTCCTGCATCTGCATGCCCACCAGCCTGAACATAGAATATATTTGTGAAATCCACCCCATCAACAGTTTGATCAGCGAATATAAAATTCATATCAATGCTACCAATACTCTTCAATGTCGAAGGGCCACCCGTTAAGGCATTGCCTGCGAGGTAATCATCAATCCTCGCCTTAGTTTCTCCGAGTACAACTTTATCGATATGCAAAGTAGCATCAACTTTGTCCCAGGCAATCGCCAGACCAAGCTGGCCGTCGGGATCAGCCGCAACATCAAGAGTTAGGTTATCAATATTGTATCCGCCAGTCATACCTAACGCGCCGAGCCAGTTACCATCATCTCCCCAGGCAAAATCGTAGCGGTTAATCGTATTTTGTGCGTCAATAGTAATGCCAGTAGACCCAATTCTACCCCCTCCTCGCAGCTGGATATTCGAGGTCATATCATACTTACCCCACAGAGCCCCACCACTTAAGGAAGGATTTGAACTATGCCTAATAGCCCCAACGGTGTATTCACCAGTATAATTAGGCAAGCGAATATCCAAGTAATCACCCACAACATCAGTTCCAACATCCAAGGTCATCACAGACGAAGAACTAGAATCAATATCATCAAACCAGAAACTATTTCCCTGCGTGCGATAACCAAACGCACCGTCAGTCATCGTATAGCTTGACTCGAACGTATACCCATTTGAACTAAGAGCGCCACCACCTCGAATGTTAAGATTTCCAACTAATTGGTAATCCCAGAAAAAACCACCGCCACTCGGCCCTGTCATATTCCCGGACTCAGTCCCCAAACGTATATCTGAGAACTCAAAGCGAGTAGGCGAAATATCATAGGCGATATTCAAACTACCATCATCAGTAATATCAAAAACATACTGCTGCTTTGCAGCAGCAGCCGAATCGGAAGGATCAGAAATACGCACACCCTGAATAGCAATGCCGGCACCATCGTCAAAGTAAGCAATCTCCCCTACTTCTACATGCAAATCCATATCAAGCGTGATACCACTTTGTCCACTCACCCCAGACATAACCTCATCATCTAGCTGCATCATTTCCGCAAACAGTGACGACGACAGAAGCGAACATGACAAACCCAACACTAGCGCCTTATTATTCATGAACTTATCCATCTTTAATTATTTCCAGTCGGGAATACCAGCAAGTTGCCCTGCATGGTGACACCGCCATCTATCTCAACAGTGTAAATATCGGTCTGCTGAAAGCCTGCATCCGTTGGTCGAGCAGTACTGCTGGTAGCATAGGTATACTGCAACTGATCTACCATAATCTGATCTGGCAATCCTATCTCGAGAACCTCTCGATTAAACTTTGCCCCATCGCCACCAAACCCAGAGTTGATATTGCGAACCTTTAAGGTCAACCCCTGAAATGAGAAACTGCCTTTAAAGTCATCTAGCACAAACCAGCCTCCATTCTGCTTGGTCTGATAGGCCAAACGAGCACCACAGCGCTTACTGTCGGAACAATCACCAAAGTAGGCGTTCTGGATAGGGCCTCCATTTTCGTTAATGGATATCTCACCCGACAAGTAAACACCGGCCTGCCCCGAAATAACTGACATCTCATCATCATCAATTGAAGACAATTCAGCCGAGACAGTCGTAGTTCCAAAAAGAAACAACGAAGACAATAAGAATAACACTGGTCTCTTATTCACATTAGATAGCATCATTCAACTCCTAGTTTGCCAGGTCATGACTGGAAATTTTGAGATACTGAATCGTCATCCCTTCAATTTTAGCGGAGCCAAAATTCTGTCCACCCGCACTAATATCACCAATATGCATCGCACCAATGTTCAAATTGCTTTTAAAGTCCGGTTTCGTATAGTAATCATTAAAGAAATCCCAGGCCGCCCGGCAACTATCATTTCCGCAGCTCTCTCTCTTGCCATTTGTTGGCAAGTTAGCCATGTACCCCTTTTGGCTGGCATATTCAGTAATACTCGCTATTTCAAAAACAAAATTTCCAGGCTGAATAGTGCCATCCAGCGCCTCAGTTACACCAATAGACATGGGTTGAAACGTGTTACCAAGTGCCAACTCAAGTTCAAAGTTTTTCATGTAGATAGTATTGCCGCAGTTCTGCCCTGATGCATCACAGGCATTAATAGATAACTCAGGTGTATAAAAGTTAAGTCGAAACTCCCCAACCAACTGCTTCTTATTGTCGTCACCCCAAAGCCTTAAGTAACTGCCATCAAAGACCGCACTTTTCGCATGTATACTTAGATTATCAGACTGATTGCTACCAACCTGAACCTGCAATTTCAGCCCTATATCAGGCCGCTCCCCCAATATAACCTCAGACGAAGCAGCATCAATTCCTGTCGGCCGACTACCACAAGTCCCACTCCCCATTGTTGCACCAGCGAGAACACAGTCATAACCTTCAGCGTTTGCTGCATACTGTTTTAAAACAGTCGCACCAGAAGAGTCGATTTCTGTATCCAAAGAACCATCAAGATCTCGATCTAAATTAACTGTTGTGGTCGCTTCGTATTTTTTGGGCGCAGAGAACTGCAAAACGGCTTTATCTTCAATGCCGATATCATCGCCATCGATTAACTCAATTTCATAGGGGTTAACCAAACGCCCCAAGTTAACGCCCGTTAGGTTCTCACCATAATTACTACCAGAGTTGGCGATATAAAGCTGCGAGACCGTTATTTCAACATCCTGGTCACCTGCCGTGTTTTTAATCCCAGTAATTTTGAACGATTGTCCAGCCCCCGCATCGGTACGAGCATCAAAAACAAAGTCCTCAAAAACCAGGCCAATACCCGCACCATCAACATCGGACAGCTCATCATCAGACAATGAGGCAAGCTCAGCATTTGCCGCACCGCACACGACCAGCGCCGAAAACGAACATCGAGTGACTAATCTTTTAAGCTTGTCACCTTGCATACTTCCCCCATTTATCATCAAAATAGTCCATTACCTCGGTCAATATATTCCGTTCTAACTCTTGGCACCCCATTTAGCGCCTCTTCAAGATTTACCGTCACACTACTGTTCGGGATATTAAAAAAGGCTCCCGAGGTCGCCTTAACAAAATCTTCTGCACTTGGGTTTTGTTCTCGAACATCCTGCAGCCATTCTAGATCTTTGGTCTGAAACGATATAAACATTCCACTTGAAGAGCCTGTTAAATAGCGATTACCATTTTGCTCTTCGATTTGGCCAATTGGAAAGCTCTCGAATTGCTCAAGATTAAAGCACGCATCCACACCCAATACTTTGCAATCATTCACATAAATTATAATATCGCCGCCTGGACAGCTCCAAAACGAGCAGTTTGGAACCTCTATTTCACTCGATGAAAAACCGCCTAACAAGTTTTTAACCGACCACCGAGTAAAACCTCCCGCACCACTTAATACAAAGGTTTGGTTATCTGGAATACCGATCATTGTTGATCTAATCGGGTCATAATTCCCATACTGGTCAACAAGCTGGGCCTGAGCCTCAATAGGACTATCCCCTTCAAGCAATGGGGTAAGCAAAACCAGCAGCTGATCCGCGAAGTTACCATTTGAGCTGGCAGCCTTCATCCCTTCACCCTGATCCCTAATATCAACATCAACATTCCCGGTAAGCGCTTCAATATTACCGGACAGAACCCCCTGAGCCTCACCAAAACCGATGCGAACCCCGGTCATCTCATTGGAGCTTTCATCATAAGCAAACTCAATGAATGGGTCAGTAATTTTGAATGGGACAATCTCTCCATTCTGATAACCACTTCCATCAGCCTTTATAGGGCGAGCCGCATCAGGGTTTTGATTAAAATAGTTAGAGTCATATATATAACCTAGCGAGAAATCACGAGCCATTACATCCGCAGGTTTCTGAACGCCATATGGATCATCTCTTTCATAGCGGCCCAACTCCATATACTCGATATTGCTTTGTATCTCTATATCCATCCCCATATTAATGCGGGTGTAAGATGTATTTTTTGACGCTTCAGGGTGATAGGTTTTATCGATCGAGATGTATGCCTGACCCACAACATCGGACAAAACTTCATCACTGACAGGTTTAAGCTCCGCAGACACATTTGAAGCAGCAAGTAATAACCCACCCCCCAATGATATCCAGGCTTTGGTTGTTCTATTTATTTTTATTTGAAATCTGGACTTAAGAGCTTTCATCTTAACTCCTCCTTATTCGTAGCGGCGAAATCTCTGTCGCCTTATTATTCAATTCTCCGAACAATTGCTACTTAACCTTGCAAACTGTGTACTATTGTATTTATTATGATTTCATTCTAGCTTCAGTTTCATAACTTAACGTGAATAAGATCATATTCAACACAAACTCTGAGTAGTTTTTAACCACAGCTTGCACTGGTTCTCATTTTAACTAAAAAACCAGCAAAATCTTGAAAGCTCTACACGAGAGCTAAAACAACCCCTGCCCCCTATCAATATATTCAGTCTTCGCCCGATTAATCCCATTGAGTGAACTCACGAAATCGACCTGCAACCCTCCGGAAGGCACATTAAAAAACGCCCCTTGCACAGCATTCATATAGTTAGAGGCAGTATTACTACCCTGCACATTTTTCATCCACTCAAGATCCTGGGTCTGAAAAGAAAGAAACAACCCATCCGCCGCACCAATGGTATTTCCTTGCTCATCCTTTTTACCGATATGCAAAGAGTTGAAGTTTTGTAGAGGAAAGCAAACACTAATACCCAACAAGGCACACTGATCTGCAGTAAAGTTTATACTTCCGAGCCAGCCAAAATCCAAATTGAACGGCGAACCATTAAGTATACCCACAGAGGTCGCTCTTGCAGTATCCCTCTGCCCGTTATGAGATCCGCCATGATGAATCAGGTTGGCTGAAGTGCCGACTTTATTTCCTGAAAGCAATCCTCCATGCTCCACAATAACGTTAGGCATTTGGTCATCACCATAACCCAGGCAAAATGTGTTGTACCATGGACAACCAGAATAACCGTTTTGCCTCAGTGCCTGCTGAAGATTCCCTACTGTCCCTTTAATATCTATATCAACATTGCCCGTTAAACTTTGAATGTCGCCGCTAAGCAACCCTTGGGCCTTACCAAAGCCGATTCGGCTACCAATAATTTTGTCGCCCTCAAAAGCAAACTCTATAAAAGGATCTTCGATCTTGAACGGAACGATATCCCCATCTTTATAGGTAATAAGCTGACCGTTATCGTCATAGTGTTTTGGCTTGGGCACATTAGGATTGTCGATATGATATTGTTCATCGTAAATATAACCCAGCGACATATTCTCGATAATAATATCAGCAGCCTGGGACTCTTGCTGGCCGGTTTCATTATCTATCCGGGCATAACGACCTAATTCCAATTTATCAATATTGGACTGGATATCAATATCCATCCCCATATTAAGGCGAGTATAAGAGATATTTGAATCAGACGGGTTAACGGTTTTATCAATAGAGAAAAAGGCCTGCCCTGTAATATCGGACATCTCTCTATCATCAATAGGCTTTAGTTCGGCAAAGGCATTTACACCAACCAATACATTTGAAAGAAGCACACTGACGGCAAATTTATTTTTATTTAACGACCAAAAGCCAGGCATAGAACACCTTCTTAATACAACTATTAAGACGATTACATTCCATTTCCACCGTCGCTTAACAAATATCTAGCGCTTAACCACTAGCACTAACATCACTCCTCATAACCAATACGCAATAACATGCGTAAAAGCACAATAAGTGACAGTATATTCATACATTTGTACCATTTATAACGTTTTATTGTGAACTTTGGTACCAGATCACAATTTTGGTACTAATGAACACTTTAATCAGTGTACTAAGCTTCGGTCAATTTTGGTGTTTAGATATGTCCTATTTCGTAACGATATATTTCACCCTTTCACAGCCCCATTTAATTTTTTGACAAACTAGAATAATCCTACCCCCCTATCTACATACTCGCGCCGAACACCTGTTACACCATTATAAACTTCACTAAGATTCACCTTTACAGAACCTGTAGGAATATTCAAAAAAGCACCAGATGAGGCTTTTACAAAGTCATTCATTGCTTGGTTCCCTGCTTTTCCTGTAGACCACTCCATATCCCTGGTTTGAAATGAAAGAAACAAGCCTGAAACCGTATCTGTTATATACTGCCTTCCATCTATCTCCTCCACTTTACCTACAGGCATGCTCTGAAAGTTAGTAAGCGGAAAGCAGGTCGGAATACCTAGCATGACACAATTATCAGACTCGACATAAATATTAAAGCAAGACAGCAACCCGAACAGACCACAGCCAAAAGCGCTGGAAAACTCAGAACGAGAGTTACTGCCAATAAGTCCAGCACCTGATAATAACGGAACAGCCCCTGCGGCAATAAAATCAGCTCCAGCAATCTTAAACTCAGAGCCATTTTCCATCCCAATAAATGAAGAGCGAACCGGATCAGCATCACCATTTGAGTCAACCAAAGACGCCTGAGCACTTAAATCCCCTCCTGCGACCAAAAGAGGCGTTAAAAGAGTCAATGCCTCCTCCAAAATATTGCCATTTTGCTGCTGCCGCGCCTCCGACAGACCATCCACTCCATCTCGTATATCAACATCAACAGCGCCGGTTAATGATAAGATATTTCCGGATAGAACCCCTTTAGACTCGCCAAATCCTATTCGCATCCCTATTACATCGCCTGTCACTTCATCACGAGCAAACTCGAAAAACGGGTTATTAATCTCAAAAGGCGCTATTTCACCATCGCTGTATTTGATCACCCGCCCATAGCGGTCAACCCCCTTCGCTAGCATGGGAACGGACTTGTATTTGTTAGCGTAGCTATCACTATGAATATATCCCAGGCCAAAGTTTTCCATCAAAATATCCGAACCTATGACTTCCAACCCCTCCTCTTCGCCAGTACAGTAATTGCACGCAGTGCCATTAAGGGCGGGATTCGTAGGATGCTTTTCCCAGCGATGATAAGTCCCCAACTCAAGTTTGTCTGCTGTCAATTGCGTCTCCACCTTCATCCCTAGATTAACCCGGGTATAAGACACATTTGACTCTGTAGGATGACTGGCCTGATCAACCGAGACGTATGCCTGACCAGTAACCGCAGACATCTCCTGGTCAGAAATAGGCTTCAATTCAGCTTGAATAGTATTTGAGATACTTAAAGACAATAAAATAGAGGGTGCCAAAGCCCGGCAAAAACTCATGCTATTACTCCCTTAGCTTCCACATGCTCCGCATGCCGATCAATTCACGTACTTGTGTATTGGCCCTTATTTTAATTAGCGCCTAAAGAATATTCCGAGACGCGCATCACTTATATGCACCATCGTACATTTTTATACTTTCTAGATCTGGCACCATCTGGATTAGCAAAAACTAATTGAGCCCATTTGAACTCATTATTAACCACTGCCCCTGACTCCGCTTCGAGGCTGTGAAAGTATCCATAGGCTCCCCGCTGTATAATATCGTCGCCTAACGACTTCGAAGATATAAGAAAATGGGAAGACAATACAAGAAAACACACTCCCGCGATCAAGGGGATTTGTTTCCGAGCCATATGGATGACTACGTGCATGAGAGGCATCCCATCAGAGCCCTTGATGCCTATGTTGAATGTTTAGACTTAGGAAAGCTCGGCTATCAACATACCTTAGAAAACAAGGTTAATAGCGGGCAGCCTGCCTACCCTCCCGGTGCGTTACTCAAGCTTTACCTCTACGGATATCTAAACCGCATTAAGTCGAGTCGTCGGTTGGAACAAGAGTGCCACCGTAATATAGAGGTGATGTGGTTAGTTCAAGGGCTTAAGCCAAGCTATAAGACGATCGCTAATTTTCGCAGCCAAAACCGGCGTGCGATTCGGGAGACTCATAAAGAGTTTATTTTATTCTGCAAGAAACTTTCGTTGTTTGGAGGCCAGTGCATTGCTATTGACGGCAGTTTCTTTAAAGGAAGCGCGAGCCGCAAGAGCTTTACGACCACCACAGGTCTCAAGAAGAAGCTCAAAAAGCTAGAGGCGCATATCGAGCAATGGCAGAACGAGCTAGATCAGCAAGATGCGCAGGAAAAGGAAGAAGAAAACAAGCCCAGTGATATTGAACTGGAAAAAGTGCTTCAGCAACTCGAAGACTGGAAAAAAGAAAAACAAGATAAAGAGAGCGAATTAAAAAGGTTAGAAAAATCTAAAAAAACACAAGAGAGCAGTACAGACAAAGATGCCCGTTTACTGAACAAAGGAACTCAAAAGGTATCCGGCTACAGCGTACAGATAGCAGTAGATAACAAGCATCACTTGATCGTTTGCGAAGAAGTCACAACGGAGCCAAACGACCTTAAACAATTGCACCCAATGTCGCTAAAAGCAAAGAAAATACTGAATTCAGATGAGTTAGAAGTGCTTGCTGATGCGGGCTATTACAGCGGGGCGCATATTGCTAAGTGTGTAAAAGATAAGATAACACCTTATGTTCCCAAGCCTAAAACGGGGGGTAAAGGGAAAAAGGGAAGGTACACAAAAGACCAGTTCATATATGATGCGAGGAAAAATCATTATGTGTGCCCTGCAGGAGAGTCATTAAACCAACGAGGGTCGCCCCGCACACAGAACGGACAAGTATTTCATCGCTTCAGTGCATCAGAAACAGTCTGTAAAAGCTGCCCCCAAAAAGCAAGCTGTCTTGGGGAGAAAATACCTTGCCGAGTCGTGTGGCGAAGTGAGAATGCAGACCTGCTCACAGCTCATCAAGAACGAATGAAGGTAAGCAAAGGAAAAATGCGCGAGCGAAGTACACTCGTTGAGCACCCATTTGGCACGATGAAATCTAGAGCAGGTTGGAGCCACTTCCTGCTAAGAGGCCAAGAGAAGGTAGCGGCTGAGTTTAGTTTAATGGCGTTATGTTATAATCTCACACGTGCACTTAATGTGTTGGGGTTCGACAGGCTCCTTGAGGAGATAAAAAATAAAGCTCTGTTTCGCCTTAATAGAAGGAGCCCAGAGCTATATTTAAAGGCCTATAAGTATTACCTGTTTCTACAGACAATAATTATAAAGGCCGTTGTAATGACGCCAGATTCGCTTCGAGTTCGTTTTGAAGTCAAAGAATCTCTTGCTTGTTAATACTTTCACAGCCTCTTCGCTGCATCAAGGCTGCGATCCGCTCTTTTTGCTTGCACCCGGAGTTTCACTTTCATCCAGGCAATAAAAAACCCCAGCAAGTTGCCCTGCTGGGGTTTCGTATTTAGATGCCTGACGATGACCTACTCTCACATGGGGAGACCCCACACTACCATCGGCGCTGAACCGTTTCACGACTGAGTTCGGGATGGGATCAGGTGGTTCCAGTTCGCTATTGTCATCAGGCAAAACCTTGGTCGGCTGATAGTTTAGCTATAAGTTTCAGGCTTATATCGTTTCAATCAACCCACATCAATTCTGCGATGTCTTTAACATTCAGTAAGCAATTAAGTCTTCTAACATCTCGGATCATAATCACATTATCCGGTAATACTGTTTGTTTTTAATCTCTCTATTGAGAGACTCAAAACTATTTGGGCGTTATATAGTCAAGCCTCACGGGCAATTAGTACTGGTTAGCTCAACGCCTCACAACGCTTACACACCCAGCCTATCAACCTCATAGTCTTTAAGGGCCCTTTAGGGAGCTCGAAGCTCCAGGGAAATCTTATCTTGAAGGGGGCTTCCCGCTTAGATGCTTTCAGCGGTTATCCTGTCCGAACATAGCTACCGGGCAATGCTACTGGCGTAACAACCCGAACACCAGAGGTTCGTTCACTCCGGTCCTCTCGTACTAGGAGCAACTCTTCTCAAATTTCCAACGTCCACGGCAGATAGGGACCGAACTGTCTCACGACGTTCTAAACCCAGCTCGCGTACCACTTTAAATGGCGAACAGCCATACCCTTGGGACCGGCTTCAGCCCCAGGATGTGATGAGCCGACATCGAGGTGCCAAACACCGCCGTCGATGTGAACTCTTGGGCGGTATCAGCCTGTTATCCCCGGAGTACCTTTTATCCGTTGAGCGATGGCCCTTCCATACAGAACCACCGGATCACTATGACCTACTTTCGTACCTGCTCGACGTGTCTGTCTCGCAGTTAAGCGCGCTTATGCCATTACACTAACCGCATGATGTCCGACCATGCTTAGCGCACCTTCGTGCTCCTCCGTTACTCTTTGGGAGGAGACCGCCCCAGTCAAACTACCCACCACACAGTGTCCTCGATCCGGATTACGGATCTGAGTTAGAACCTCAAACATACCAGGGTGGTATTTCAAGGATGGCTCCACCCGAACTAGCGTCCGGGTTTCAAAGCCTCCCACCTATCCTACACAAGTAGGCTCAAAGTTCACTGTGAAGCTATAGTAAAGGTTCACGGGGTCTTTCCGTCTAGCCGCGGATACACTGCATCTTAACAGCGATTTCAATTTCACTGAGTCTCGGGTGGAGACAGCATGGCCATCGTTACACCATTCGTGCAGGTCGGAACTTACCCGACAAGG